>NZ_DASVSF010000096.1 GCF_036388275.1 Longimicrobium sp. | reverse complement strand
GGGCGCTCCGGCGCCCGCCCCGCTCCACCGTTTCCGCGCGCGGCGGCCCCTCCCCGCCGCGCGCGCCACCCAGCCAGCATCCCTGACCATGCGATACGACGACAACGGCGACGGGCCGCCCCCGCGCTTCGGCCCGGCCGGCGCGCACCGGGGCCTGCCCATGGACCCGCCCGGCTACGGCGCCGGGTTCGACGACGGCTACGACGACGGCGGGCCGCCGTCCTGGCCCACGGACGACGGCTACGTGCTGGCCGTCCCCGCGCCGCTGTGGGGCGGCTGGCGCGGCCCGCACCAGCCCTGGCGCTTCCGGCGCCGCCGCCCCCGGCTGGGCGTGCTGGCCGGCCTGGCCCGCCGCTCCACCCGCATCGGCACGCTGCGCAGCCGCCGCTCGGGCGCCGCGTTCCCCGTGTTCGCCGCCAGCGCGGGCGGGCGGCGATGGGGGCTCGTCACCCGCCCCCGCCGCGAGCTGGAAGCCGAGGTGCACGAGATCGTGGCGGTGCGCCCCGCCGAGGAGCTGGAGTTCGGGGTCCGGCCCTCGCCCGAGCCCATTCCCGCCCTCCCCGCTCCCCCCGCGCGGCCGGGAACGACGGCGGACGGCTGGCAGCTGCGGCTTCCCCACCAGGGGCTGCACAGCATCCTTTCGCGCCTGCGGCCGGGCGACTTGGCGAAGCTGGCCGGCGGCAGCCTTCCCGCGGACCCGGCGCCGACGGTGGTCCGCTCCGTGGCGCGTCTCACCGCGCAGTCCAAGCGGCGCGGAAGCCTGCGCTCGCGCCGCACCGGCCAGCGGATGGAGCTGTTCGAGGCGCCGGGCTACTCGCTCCTCGTGCGCCCCGCGGGCGAGATGCAGGGCGAGATCCTGGCCGTGCGCCCCCAAGGCGAGCTCGAGCTCATTTCGCCCAACGACGCGGCGGCCACGCGGTCGGGGCAGCGGGTGCGCGGCGCCAGGGCCGAGGTCAAGTGGGCACCGGCCCAGCTGCTGGTGAGATACAGGCACCCCGGCGGCAAAAGCGCCAAGCCGGAGACCTTCGCCGGCGTCTACATCATCGCGAAGGACAACCTTCCCGTGTACGTCGGTCAGACGGCGGATTTCGTGAAGGAGTGGGCGCCGCGGTTCCACATCCTGGGCGTCTTCGGTTCCCCCGAGGAGACGTACACGGTGCATGTCGGAAAGGTGAGCGCGCTCCCGGAGCAGCAGGTCAAGGCCCTGAACAGCCCGACCCTGACGGCGTTCGACAAGAATCCCGACCCGCGCCTGCTGCGGCAGGACGTCGAGCAGGTGCTGCTCCGCTACCTGGCCAACAGCGATCTACCCGCACGGAGGAACCAGCAGTCCACTAACGCCATCATGTCGGCACCCGCCGGAATCGAGCTACGCCACACGGGAGCCGTGCCGACATTCCTGCAGCGGCCGCTCAAGGAGGCGAGAAGCACCGCCACGCACGCCAGGTCCGGGTCGGGGGAGTGGATCACCAACGTTCAGCGCAACACGCAGTTCGAGGTGCCTTGGGGATGATCGCCCCCGCCGCCCACCCCGCGCTGGCCTACGCCCGGGCGCACCGCGCCAGGGTGGTGAGCGAGCTGAAGCGCTTCGTGGCGTTTCCCAGCGTGGCGGGCAACCCCGCCCACGCCGGGGACGTGCGCCGCTGCGCGGGGTGGCTGGCGGAGCACCTGCGTTCCATCGGGCTGGAGGCGCGGGTGCGCGAAACGTCGGGCGCGCCGCTCGTCGTCGCGCGCTGGAGCGGGGCGCCGGGGCGGCCGACCGTGCTGGTCTACGGCCACTACGACGTGCAGCCCGCGGACGATCCGGACGAGTGGACATCGCCGCCGTTCCAGCCCGCCGTCCGCGGCGACGAGCTGTTCGGGCGGGGGGCGTGCGACGACAAGGGGCAGCTGTGGGCCCACGTTAACGCCATCGAGGCGCTGCTGCGGACGACGGGGCGGCTCCCCGTGAACGTCGTCTGCGTCTTCGAGGGCGAGGAAGAGGCGGGGAGCGCGGGGCTGCTGGACGCCCTGCGCCGCGCCCCCGGGGAGTTCGCGGCCGACGTGGCGCTCGTCTCCGACACGCCGATGCGCGCCCCCGGCCGGCCGGGGATCACCTACGGCCTGCGCGGCGCGCTGAGCCTGGAGCTGGAGGTGCGCGGGCCGTCGCACGACCTGCATTCGGGCGTGTACGGCGGCGCGGTGCACAACCCGCTGCAGGCCCTGTGCGAAATCGTGGCGCGCCTGCACGGGCCCGACGGGCGCATCGCCGTCCCCGGCCTGTATGACGGCGTGCAACCACCGTCGCGCGGCGAGCGAGCCTATCTGGCGCGGACGGGCCCGTCCGACCGCGAGCTGCTGGCCAACGCGGGCGATCCCCCCGGCGGATGGGGCGAACGCGGGTGGACGGCGTACGAGCGGTGCACGGTGCGCCCGTCGCTTTCGGTGAACGGCATCACGGGAGGGCACGGCGGCGAGGCCGGAATGGCGGTGATCCCCGCGCACGCCGTCGCCAAGCTCAGCCTGCGCCTGGTCCCGGGGCAGGACCCCTCGCGCGTGGACCGGCTCTTTCGCGAACACGTCGCCCGCATCGCCCCGCGAACCGTCCGCGTAGAGGTACGGACACGGTTCGGCGCACAGCCAGCGCGGATGGACACGCGCCATCCGGCCATGCGCGCCGCGGCGCGGGCGCTGCGCCAGGCCTTCGGCGCGCCCGCCGTCTTCCTGCGCTCGGGCGGTACCATTCCCGTCGTCAACGCACTGGGCCAGGCGCTGGGCGCCCCCGTGGTGCTGATGGGCTTGGCCCGGCCACGGGACGGCATGCACGCGCCGGACGAGCGGATGCACCTTCCTACACTCTTTCGCGGCATCGAGGCCTCCATCCGCTTCCTGTGCGCGATGGGCCGTGACGCGTCACCTCCCGCCGAGAAGGGAAGAGCCGACCGATGATCATCGACTGCCACTGCCACGCGGGCTCCGGCGACGGGCTCACGGGCCCGTGGGACACCTCGGCGTCGCTCGGCGACTACGTGCGCTGGGCCGACGAGGCGAACATCCGCAGGACGGTGCTGTTCGCCGCCTTCCACTCCGACTACGCGCAGGCCAACGCCGAGGTGGCGCGCGTCGTGGCATCGAGCCCGGACCGCTTCTGGGGGTTCGCCTTCGTGCACGCCGAGCGCGACCGCGGCCGCATCGCCGAGCTGGTGGGGACGGCGGTGAGGAAGTACGGGTTCCGCGGCATCAAGCTTCACCGCCACGACGCCCGCATCACCCGCGAGGTGTGCCAGGCGGCGCGCGCCTTTCGCATTCCCGTGCTGTACGACGTGATGGGCGAGGTGCCCGCGGTGGAGCTGCTGGCCACGGAGTACCCGGACGTCATGTTCATCATCCCCCACCTGGGCAGCTTCGCCGACGACTGGCGGGCGCAAATGGGGCTGATCGACCTGCTGGAGCGGCACGCGAACGTGTTCACCGACACCTCGGGGGTGCGGCGCTTCGACATCCTGCAGAAGGCGGTGCGCAGGGCGGGCGCGGGCAAGTTCCTGTTCGGCTCCGACGGGCCCTGGCTTCACCCCGGCGTGGAGCTGGAAAAGGTGCGCGCCCTTCACCTCTCCCCCGCCGACGAGAGGAAGGTGACGTCCGGGAACCTGCTGCGGCTTCTCGCCCGGCGCAGGGCGTCGCCAGCGCGCCTCCCTGCCCCGCCCTCCGCCGCGGCGGGCTACCCGGCGCGCGACGCGCGCGACCCGTGGGAGGGCGAGGCACAGATCCCCTGATTCGCAAAGGTGACATCACGCAGAGCGTGAGGCCCTTCTTTTCCCGAATCAGCAGATCAATTCGGCGCCGGTGACGCGCGCCCCGCCGCCTTGCGCAGCTGCAGGGCGCGGTCCGTAACGCCCAAGCGCCGCGCGGCGCGCTGAAGGTTTCCTTCTTCCTCCACCACGGCGATGCGGATGGCCGCGTCCGTCGCGATCCGCCCGATGTCCTTGAGGCCCACGCCGCGCACCAGGGCCCGGCGGATGGAGGTGTCGAAGGCGGCGTCGCGCCAGTCGGCGGTGCACGCGTCGAGCGCGGGGCGCTCGTCCTCGGGAAGCTGGCCCACGGTGACGGGACCGTCGCCCACGCACCGGCAGGCCACCCGCGTGGCCAGCTGGCGCAGGTCGCGCACGTTGCCGGGGTAGTCGCGGTTCAGCAGGTACTCGCGCACGGGCTCGTCCAGCTCCACGGGCGCGGCGCCGGGGCGCGATTCGGCCAGAAAGTGCTCGAACAGCGGGATCACGTCTTCCGGCCGGTCGCGCAGCGGGGGAAGGCGGCAGGTGAAGCTGGCGATGCGGTAGTACAGGTCTGCCCGAAAGGCGCCGCGCGCCACCTCGTCCACCAGGTCGCGGTTGGTGGCGCACACCAGGCGGAAGTCGGTTTTCTGCCACGCGTTGCCGCCAGTGCGCTTGTACGTCTTTTCCTGCACCACGCGCAGCAGCTGCGCCTGCAGGGTGGGCGGCAGCTCGCCCACCTCGTCCAGGAACAGCGTTCCCCCGTCGGCCAGCGCGAACGCGCCCTCGCGCGGCCCCGCCGCCCCCGTGAAGGCGCCCCGCTCGTGGCCGAAGAACTCGCTTCCCGACAGCTGCGGGACCACCGTGGTGCAGTCCAGCAGCACCAGCTCGCGCTTGCGGGGGCGCGCGTCCAGCGAGTGGATCAGCCGGGCGACCAGCTCCTTGCCGGTGCCGCTTTCGCCAGTGACCAGCAGGGGCGAATCGGTGAACGCGGCCACCTCCACCACCTGCCGCAGCACCGTGCGCCACACCGGGCTGCGCCCCACCAGGTGGTTGCGCACCAGCGGCGAATCCACCAGCCGGTCCACGGCGGCCCAGCGCTCGAAGCGAGCGAGCGCCGCGCGCGCGGCGTCGGCGGCATCGTCACGGGCAAAGGCGTCTGAGGCGCCCGCGCGCAGCAGGGTCCATCCTTGCCCGTTGGCCACCGCGGCGCCGCTGGTGCCCACCGCCAGCACGCGCCCGTACCCGCCCTGGCTGGCCTCGCGCACGAAGTCGCACAATCCCTCGCTCACCTCGTCGAACAGCACCACGCCGGGTCCGCCCGCCTCGTCCTCGCTCCACGGCACCATGCTGAGCCCGCCCGCGGCCATCGCCCCCAGCAGCTCTCGGCAGCGGGGGGCGTGCGCGGCGGCTCCAAGCACGTGCTGCCAGACCTTGGGTAGGGGCACGGTGGCAGGGAGGGATGGTCGGGCTGGCGGCGGCGCGCCCGAGGGGGTGTGACAGGGTTCCGGCGAAGGGTGCACCCTAAGGCCTTTACGGCCCGCACGGCAGACGAAGTGCGTCACGGGGGCGGGCGGGAAAGGCAACCGGCGTACCATCCAGAGTTCTTGCGGAAACGTCGGCAAACGCTAGGGCTGGCGCGGGCGACGCGGGCGAAACGTCTTCCTCAGGAATGGCGATGAGACGAGAATGGGGCATGTGTGGGGCAGGAGAACCCCACTGGGGCATGTCGTCCTAGAGAACGGAAATCTGCATCAACTATGTTGTACGTACCAGCAAGGGCTCGACGTCATAATGATCCCAATCCGCGGCAGCAAAACAAAGTGCAGGGAAAGCGGCTTGGATCTGGCCACTAAAATCTAAGCCCCAGATCACGAACGTGCTTGGCGGGACGCCGGCGATCCTACGAAAAATGTTAACGAGTAACCGAGATTTGGGCCTGAATTTGTCCGGATCAATCGGGCGAGATTATCAATCGGAGTTCATCGCCCGTTTCGCGGCCTCCCGAACCTCTGCGCGAGGATGATTCGACAGCTTCTGCATGATCAACCAGACAGTCGTTGTGGCATCCCTAATCGTTGTGGTGTCTACTGCGCGGCCATGTACCGCATGATTGCGCAGCCGTCTAATCCGATTTACTTCGGCGAGTTCGTCTGTGTCGAAAACCTGAAGCGACTGAATAAGGGCGCTTGATGGGAGCGGAGGGCCGGGATCTTCTCGGGTTTCAGCTAGCAGGTGCAGGAAGGTCTCGAATGTGATCCATGCCCTAAGAAACTCCGCAAGAACCAGCATGTCTGTCTCAGGCTGAGCCCAGTTGCTGACGTACGAAGACGTCAGGGTTGTTGAAGTTCCTATGCCGCCGTCAAAACTACGGAGTTCAGCATAAACTTTGTACCGGCGAATGTCCGTTGCAAGCACTTGATCGATGATTTGTTCAGCAACAGCCCGCCGTTCAGTGTCCGGGTGAAGACCAGCGAGGTATTCGCGCAACGCATCAGGGGTACTAATGTCCAATCGCGTCAAAAGGCGGAACAGCAACTCGACGTCTCCGAGAACGGGCTCCGCGCCACCTGCCTCGCGCAGTGATCCTGTTGCTCGTAACAGGAAGGAGGCGAGATCGAAGTGATTGTTGAACCGAGAACCTTGTTGAGAAGACCTTCTCTCCGCCGCCCTCTGTAGCCGCTCAAGCGCGATCTCTCCAGCGAGGACCATTCCGTTCAATTCGTCCAAAATAGCTAGTTCATCCTCGGATAGATGCTCCTGTAAGGGCTTATAGACGAGGTCGTGTTCGACTTCAGCCCAAGCGTGCATCAACACGGAAGCCACTTGGACTTCAACCCGTGCATCCACGTAGCGAAGCAATGTCTCATCTAGGGATCCTTCGCGTAACTGGACCCGGTAGTGAGTAGCCCAGTAACCGGAAAACCGTTTGGTATACGAAGGTGTCTCCGTACCGGTGAGCGACTTCGGCTTTGTCCCCACAAACGACTTTGGAGAACCAGCAACATTGAATTGTTCATTGACTATCTTCTCAACTTCATGACGTTCAGCCGGGAAATACAAGGCTACCCGAACCCCCGCAAGATCAACAATGTCATCATAGATTGCCTGGACCGAGTCATACGAACGGTCCTTCCCTCGCTGGCGGACTTTGGTTTCTAGGCGACGTGCATTCTTCGCGCGGGACGTGACCATGGCGCGGATACCGGACGCTTGTAGGCGCGCATCCAATTGCTGCGCGACGAGGCGTGCGGACAGTTCGTAGAAATCATACTCACGCCTGTAACGCGAGAGAAAGTCATCGATAAGATCCATGGGCCGAGACTCAGTCGAAGGCTGCTACCTAGGGCACGACTGCAATGAGCGAGTGCAGCGGGACACGCATCGGTGGAACCGGCCAGTCGAAGCCGCTAGCCAACAACGCTACCTCTGGTGAGAAAAGCAGGCAAGAGGAGGGAAGCCAAATCCAACACGGGTGAGAATACTCGACCGGGGCGCAAACGCTGGCGAGTGGTGCGACCGATCCGCCGCGTGGTACGCTGGTGGGTAATCCGCCGCCGTCCGGGCTCTATCCGTCAGCGGAGTCACGCCGTTTGCCTTGTGGCCTTGTTCTTCCGCTGTTCGCCGGAGTGCCAGGAGGCGGACATGAGAACGGTGGGTGCGAGATGATCGAGCTGATTTGCGTGGACGTGGATGGAACGCTGGTGGGAAGCTCCGGCGACGTGGCGTCGGAGGTGTGGCCCGCGGTGGAACGCGCGCGGGAGGCCGGCGCGCGGCTGGTGATCTGCTCCGGGCGCCCCGCATTCGGGCTGACGCGCGACTTGGCGGAGCGGCTGGACCCGCAGGGATGGCACGTCTTTCAGAACGGCGCCAGCATCGTGCACCTGCCGACGGGCCGCTCGCGCTCCGGCCACATCCCCGATGACACCGTTCGAATGCTCGTCGCCCGGGCGCGGGAGACCGGGCGCATCCTGGAGCTGTACACCGACACCCAATACGCCGTCGATAGCACCGACGACCGCGCCCGGCGCCACGCCGGGCTGCTCGGCGTCCCCTTCACCCCGCGCCCGTTCGGCGAGCTGCGGGGCGCCATCGTTCGCGCGCAGTGGGTGGTGCCGCTGGCGGAGGAAGCCGCCGTTCTCGTGGAACCGCACGACGGGCTGGTGCTTACGCCCTCCACGTCGCCCGTGATGCCCGACACGGCGTTCATCAGCCTGACCGCGCCGGGGCTCGACAAGGCCGGCGCGGTGCGCGTGGTGGCGGACGAGTACGGGATTCCGCTGGAGCGCGTGATGATGGTGGGTGATGGCACCAACGACCTGGAAGCCATGCGCGTGGTCGGCTTTCCCGTCGCCATGGGCAACGCCGCGGCCGAGGTGCGCGCGGCGGCCCGCCACCACGTGGGCCACGTGGACCGGGGCGGCCTGGTGGAAGCGCTGCAGTACGCAGCCACGCTGTAGTCCCTCCCTCCTCAACGCTCTGCCCCCGCGAAGTGTCTTTCCGGGAAGCAATCAGCGGCGCGCCGCCGGCTTTGGGCAGGAGTTCCGCACCCGACAGAAGCTGACGGCGCATGATGTTTGCGGGCGAGAAGCAGCTTGGACTTACGCCCAACCCTAGACGAAAATTGGACATGCCCCAGGACGTGCTCGCTCGCAACAACGTGAAGGTGTTCGGCCGAGGCACGCAGCCGATGGTCTTCGCCCACGGCTTCGGGTGCGACCAGAACATGTGGCGCCTGGTGACGCCGGCCTTCGAGGACGACTACCGCATCGTCCTCTTCGACTACGTGGGCTCGGGACGCAGCGACCTGGCCGCGTACGACGCCAGCCGGTATTCCACGCTGGAGGGCTACGCGCAGGACGTCATCGACGTCATCCACGCGCTGGACCTGCGGGACGTGGTGCTGGTGGCGCACTCGGTCAGCAGCATGGTGGCGGTGCTGGCGGCCAACCGCGAGCCCGGGCGCTTCGAGCGGCTGGTGCTGATCGGGCCGTCGCCGCGCTACATCAACGACCCGCCGTACGTGGGCGGCTTCGAGCGCGCCGACATCGAGGGGCTGCTCGACATGATGGACCGCAACTTCATCGGCTGGGCCAACTTCCTGGCGCCCGCCATCATGAAGAACCCCGACCGGCCGGAGCTGGGCGAGGAGCTTACCTCCAGCTTCTGCAGCACCGACCCGGTGGTGGCGCGCCGCTTCGCCGAGGCCACCTTCCTGTCCGACAACCGCACGGACCTGGGCAAGGTGGGCGTGCCCTCGCTGATCCTGCAGTGCTCCGACGACATGGTGGCGCCGCTGGAGGTGGGCGACTACCTGCACCGCGAGCTGCCGGGGAGCACGCTGCGGGTGATGAGCGCCACCGGCCACTGCCCGCACATGAGCCACCCGGAAGAGACCATCGAGCTGATCCGCGACTACCTGCAGCCCGCCGCCGTCGCGTGACCACCGTGGGGGTCACGCAGACCACACTCGACGAGCTGCTGGACCAGGCGCCGTGCGGCTATGCGTCGTTCGCCGACGACGGCACCATCACGGCCGCCAACGCCACGCTGGCGGCCATGCTGGGCTACGGGCGCGGCGAGCTGCAGGGGCGCCGCATCGAGAGCCTGATGGGGGTGGGAACGCGCGTCTTCTACCAGACGCACTTCTTTCCCCTCGTTCGCCTGCACGGCCACGCCGAAGAGATCTTTCTGCTCCTTCGCGCCAGGGACGGGCAGGACGTGGGCGTTCTGGCCAACGCCGCCCGGCGCGAGCGCGGCGGGGCGTGGGCCAACGACTGCGTGTTCATGCAGGTGAACGAGCGGCGCAAGTTCGAGGACGAGCTGCTGCGTGCCCGCCGTGAAGCCGAGCAGGCCCGCGCCGTGGCCGAGGCGCACGCCACGCAGCTGGCCGAGGCCAACGACATGCTGGAGCAGCAGGGGATGGAACTGGAGCTCCAGCACACCCAGCTGCAGGAGCAGGCCGCCGAGCTCGAAGCGCAGGCCGAGGAGATGGCGGCCATCAACAACGAGCTCATCGAACGGTCCGAAGAGCTCGAGCGGCAGCGCACGGCGGCCGAAGAGGCCAACCGCGCCAAGAGCAGCTTCCTGGCGGTGATGAGCCATGAGCTGCGGACGCCGCTGAACGCCATCGCGGGCTACGTGCAGCTGCTGGAGATGGGCATCCACGGCCCGGTGACCGAGGCGCAGCTGGGCGCGCTCGACCGCATCGCGCGCGGGCAGCAGCACCTGCTGCGGCTGATCAACGACGTGCTGAACCTGGCGCGCATCGAGTCTGGCCGGGTGGAGTACGTGGTGGAGGACGTGGACGTCCCCGAGCTGATGGCCGCCGTCACGCCGATGGTGGAGCCGCAGATGGCGGCCAAGGAGCTGGCGTTCGACGTGGACGTGCACGCCCCGCCCGTGCGGGCCGACCGCGAAAAGGTGCAGCAGGTGGTGATCAACCTGCTGAGCAACGCGCTGAAGTTCACCCCGGCAGGCGGCCGCATCGCGGTCGAGGCGGGCGTGGCCCCCGGGCAGCCGTCCGTCGTGTTCCTGTCCGTCAGCGACACGGGAGTCGGCATTCCGCCGGAAAAGCAGGCGTCGGTGTTCGAGCCGTTCGTGCAGGTAGACATGAGCCGCACCCGCCGCTCCGAGGGCACGGGGCTGGGGCTGGCCATCAGCCGCGACCTGGCCCGCGGCATGGGCGGCGACCTGGGCGTCCGCAGCCGCGACGGTGGCGGATCCGTATTCACCCTCACCCTTCCCGCCGCCGACAGCCCATCGATCGCCTGACCTCCCCGCGTCATCGTCCAGAGAAAGCCCACTCCAGCGCCGCCGCCAAGGCGTAGTTCAGGTCGCCTCTCCCCTGTTACTGGGCGGTGCGCCCAAGGGCTGAAAACCATTTCACGCAGAGGGCGAGGAGAGAAAAGAGAGGACGCAGGGGAATTCGTCACTTCCTCTGCGTCCTCTCCGTTTCCTCTGCGGCTCTGCGTGATGCTGTTGAAGGCCACGGCTCGCCGCTGGACGCCTGCACGTAGGGGCGTTCCACCGTCCTGGCGGTCTAACGTTCTGCTTGGCCCGATGAAGATTCCCCATCCGGCGTCCACGGGTTAGAATAGACCCATGATCCTGGCAAAGCCGTGCGTCCGGATCATAATGAAGGAAATTCGGCCGACGCTACCCGTCTGCGCACCCGCAGAGACTGACGGATCCATGAGCCGCCAAACACCACCTCCAATCGCCCGGACTCTGGACGAAGCCACGCCGGCGCTGGACTTCGAGTTTCCCCTGGAAAGCGGGGACCGGCGGTGGACGGACCTGGCCCCCGCGCGAGGCGGCGACGATCCGGCAGCGCGGCTCCAGAACCTGTTGAGGCGGCAGCCCGCCGGCCGCTGGCAGCATGTCGTGTTCGCCAGCCACCGGGGCGCCGGAAAGAGCACCGAACTCAAGCGCCTTACCCATCAGCTCCGGGAACGCTACTTCGCCATCTACTTCGAGGCGAACGTAGAGATGGACGCGAACGACTTCGCCATGGAGGACTTGCTCCTCGTCATCGCCCGGGTGGTCGAGGAAGAGATGCGGAAGCGCGGAACGCCGCTGGACCCCCAGGTGCTTCAACGGGTGGAGCAGTGGTTCGGCGAGGTGGTATTCGCGGACGAGGAAGGAAAGCAGTATCTGGCCGGCGTCAACGCCAGCGCAACCGCGGAAGGCGGGGTGCCGTTCTTCGCGAAGCTGATGGCCTCGGTCACGTCGTCGCTGCGCGTGGAAAGCGCGCACCGGAAGTCGGTGAAGACGACGTTGAAGCAGTTTCCCGGCACATTGATGGCGCACGTCAACAACGTACTGGGCGCGGCGGGCGAGATCCTGCGGCGGCAGGGTTATGATCTGCTGATCCTGATCGACAATATGGACCGCTATGAGCCTCGCCTGATCGATTCGCTCCTCGTCCAGTCGGCTGACCGGTTCCGGGCGCTGCAGTGCAACCTGATCGTCACGCCTCCGATCAGCCTGGTCTTGCGGCCGGAATCGCAGAGCCTGGAATCGGTGTTCCGGTGCGAAACGATGCCCACGGTCAAGATGCGCGCGAAGCACCAGCCCTACTTCGAAGCTTCGGGCCCGGGACGCGACAAGCTGCTGGAAGCGCTCGACAAGCGGATCGAGGTCCAGACGCTGATTCCCGATCCGCTGGCCCAGACCCGGCTCGCGCTTGCATCGGGCGGCGCGATCCGCGAGTTCCTGGAGCTGGCGCAGGACGCCACGCTGGATGCCGCGGGCGAGACGATTACGCTGGCCGACGTCAATCGGACCCTCGAGCGGCGGCGGCAGCGGCTGCGGGACCGGATCGATGCGAACGGCTGGTGGGACGTGCTCATCGACATTGCACGAACGAAGCGGCTGTCCAGCGGCGACGCATATCTCGAGGTGCTCTTTCAGCGGCTGGCTTTCCAGTACAACGGTGAGATCTGGTATGACGTTCATCCACTCGTGAGTGAGCTACCGGACTTTCAGCGCCGAATCTCGGACCCGCAGAGCTGAAGGCGCTCCATGCCCAAACCTTCCCGACCCGTTCGCGAGCCTGCACGCGAATCCGGGCCCCGGCACCCGGCCGCCTTGGCCACGACGATCATGGCCGAGGAGGATCAGTCTCGGCTGTTGCGCCTTGTGCAGCGCACGCTGGGGTCCGGTTTCAAGCTGGCGTTCGTGGAAGTACTCAACGTTCGTGATCGGAAGGCGATCCTGGACTGGCTCATTTCAGAGCTTCAACCACCCGATTTTCCGGTTCACCCCTATGATATCGGTGCTCTAACCAGAACACGTGGCGTCGAAAGCTTCAATCTGTGGGCGCTACTGCATAAAGAACTGCCGCCGGAAACCGATGACAGGCGGCAAGTGTTGGCCTTGTGGGGCTTTGAGGATGCGATGTACCGGGGACGGACCGACCGCTCACAACTGCTTCAGCAGATCAATGTGCAGCGAGATATTCTCGTTCGCGACTATCCGTGCTTGTGGCTGGTGTTCGTCCATCCTGAATCGCGACAGCAATGGTGGTCCATAGCACCGGATTTCTGCGACCTTGCATCGTTCTGGGCCGAAGCGCCTGCGCAGAACCACCAGCGCGGCGAAACAGCGGAGGGTCCGTCGCAACTGGAAAGCGGGCACCGCGAGACGCCGGCAGTCACGAGGGAAGACATACGGGAAGCGCCGCCATTGCTCGTTGCCGCAAACAAGTATCTGCGACTTTCTCAACTCTCGGAGGCGCTTGACGCCGTTCATGCGTACCGCGCGACGGACGGGACACGATCCCACCCCCGTGAGGGCGCCATCGCCGACATGCTGGAGGCCTTGATTCACGCGGGACGAAGTCAGCCGGATGGTGCGATTCGGACCTTGCGGGAGAATGTCATCCCGACATTCGCGCGTTTGGACGAGCCGCGCCTCCGTGCCGTGGCATACAGCCACCTGGCGAATCTACTGCAATGGCGTGGCGAACTGAATGAAGCGCTGCGGATACGGCGGCAGGAGCAACTCCCGACTTTCGAACAAATGGGTGATCGGCACTCGCGCGCCGCAACGATGGCCCAGATTGCGAAGATCCTTCAACTACGCGGAGAAACGGAGGAGGCGCTGCGGATTCATCGGGAGGAAGTACTCCCGGTGTTCGAGCACCTGGGAGATGAGCGATCACGTGCCGTGGTCATGGGCCAGATCGCCGGCATCCTGGAGCAGCGCGGTGAAATAGAAGAAGCTTTGCGCATTCGTCGTGAGGAGGAGTTGCCGGTCTATGAGCGACTCGGCGATGTCTACGCGCGTGCGGTCACACTGGGCCAGATCGCTCGTATCTTGCTGCAACGGGGTGATACGGAGGAAGCGCTACGCGTCTACCGCGAGGAGCAACTGCCTGTTTTTGACCGCGTGGGGGATGTGCGCTCGCGTGCCGTGACGATGGGGATGATCGCCGACATCCTGACGCGAAGGGGCGAAGTGGATGAGGCATTACGCATGCGCCGAGAAGAAGAAATTCCTGTCTATGAGCAGTTGGGAGATGTGCGCGCGCGTGCCTTGGCGATGGGCAAGATCGCTGACATTCTGCAGCAGCGAGGCGAAACTAGCGAGGCGCTGCGAATCTACCGAGAGGAGCTGCTACCCGTATTTGAGCGGCTGGAGGACGTACGCGGGCGTGCAATTACGATGAGTAGAATCGCCGACACTCTGCAGCAGCGAGGCGAAACTAGCGAGGCGCTGCGCATCTACCGAGAGGAGCTGCTTCCTGTATTTGAGCGGCTGGGGGACGTACGCGCGCGCGCGGTGACGATGGGTAAGATCGCCGACGTTCTCCAGCAGCAGGGGGAGACGGAGGAAGCCCTCCGCATCCGACGTGAGGAGCAGCTGCCCGTTTACGAACGGCTGGGCGACGTACACTCGCGTGCCGTGACGATGGGCAAAATCGCTGATGTGTACGAGCATCGGGGACAGTTGGAGGAGACAATTCGTATCCGCCGCGAGGAGGAGCTCCCCGTTTACGAGCGGCTTGGAGACGCACCTTCGCGTGCAATGACCCTGGCCAAGATCGCTCGCAATCTCGACGACTTGGGCGATCATGCAGGCGCGAGAGCAGCGTATGAAGACGCACTGCGTCTGTACGAGCGCATCTATGGGCCGGGTCACGCGACGACACAGGCGGTTCGGCGCAAACTGGAGGCGCTGGGATGAACCCGGCCCGGAGGATACGCCTGTCACCGAACCCCGTGCGAGCGGAACGATCAGATCAGCCCGTGTTGCGCAGGCCGGCGGAGATGCCGTTGATGGTGGCGGCCAGGGCGTAGTTCAGTTCGTCGCCCTCCTCGCCGGCGCGCTTGCGGCGGAGCAGGCTCACCTGGATCAGGCTCAACGGGTCCACGTACGGGTTGCGCAGACGGATGGACCGGGCCAGCACCGGGTTGGTCTGCAGCAGCTGATTCTGCCCCGTGATCCGCAGCACCACCTCCCTCGTCCGCTCGAACTCCTCCACCAGCATCCCAAAGACGCGCTCCCGCAGTTCCTCGTCGGGCACCAGCGCGGCGTAGCGGCGGGCGATGGGGAAGTCGGCCTTGGCCATCCCCATCTCCACGTTGCGGATCAGATCCTCGAACAGCGGAAAGGCCCCCATCAGCTTCCGCAGCAGCGCCTCCTGCTCCGCTCCGCGCGCCGCGTACCGCTCCATCGCGTAGCCCACGCCGAACCACGCGGGAAGCACGTGGCGGCTTTGCATCCACCCGAACACCCAGGGGATGGCGCGCAGGTCGTCGAGCCCACGCGTCTCGCCCCGCCGCGCCGGCCGCGAGCCGATGCGCGCGTGCTCCAGCTCGCCGACGGGCGTGCCCTGCTGAAAGTAGACGAGGATGTCGGGGTTCTCCGCGATCTTTTCGCGATAGAAGCCGAACGCCTCGGCCGACATCTCTTCCATCGCCCGTTCCCAGCGCTCCTCCTGCGCCGGCTCGGGCGCGTCCGTCCGTGCCAGCGCGTCCAGCGACGCGGCCACCATCAGCTCCAGGCTGCGCTCGGCCAGGACGGGGTCGCTGTACTTCCAGTTGAGCACCTCGCCCTGCTCGGTGATCTTGATTTCGCCGTCGAAAGCGCCCGCCGGCTGCGAGGTGATGGCGCGGTGCGTGGGCCCGCCGCCGCGCCCCACCGTGCCGCCGCGGCCGTGAAAGAGCCGCAGGGTGACGCCGCACTCGCGCGCCACCCGGTGAAGCTCACGATGCGCCTTGTAGATCTCCCAGGTGCTGGTGAGCATCCCCCCGTCCTTATTGCTGTCGGAGTAGCCCAGCATCACCTCCTGCCGGCGCCCCCACGAGTCCAGCAGGCGCCCGTAGTCCTCTCGCGTCCACAGCGCCCGGCACACCTCCGGCGCGTTGCGCAGGTCTTCGATGGATTCGAAGAGCGGCACCGGCATCAGCCCGAGATCATCCTCCGTTCCCGCCACCCGCACGCCGCTCGTCTCCGCCAGGCGCACGACGGCCAGCACGTCCTCCACGGAGCGCGCGCCGCTGATGACGTACGTCTGCACGGCTTCCGCGGGATAGGTGCGCTTCAGCTCGGCGACGGCGCGGAAGGTTTCCAGCAGCTGCATGGTTTCGGCGGACGGGGGCGGCGGAAGGGGCGCATCGCCCTCCCCCGCCCCGCCGAACAGCTCGGCCATGGCGCGCTCGTGAAAGCGCGCGTGCTGGCGGATGTCGAGCGTGTGAAGGTGAAAGCCGAACGTCTCCACCTTGCGCAGCAGCGGCCCCAGCAGCAGGCGCGCCGGGCGCTCGCCCCGGTTCTGCACCAGGCTTTCGCGCACCAGCCGCAGGTCTTCGGCGAGCGCGGAAGCGTCGGGATAGGCGTGGGGGGTCTCCGGCTCGTCGCGCGCCGCGCGCAGCCGCCAGCCCACGTAGCCCAGGAAGCGGCGATACGTCTCCGTCGCCGAGCGCGCCTCCGGCGTGGGGTCCAGCGACGGGATGGTCTGCGTGTACCGCTCCAGCGCGCCGGCCAGCTCGGGCGAGACGGGTACCTGGTGGGTGGACGCGCTCAGCCGCTCCGTCAGCGCCTCCAGGTCGGTGACGTAGTAGTCCAGGATGGTCTCGCGGGCCAGGCGCAGGACCTTTCGCGTCACGTCCGGCGTCACGAACGGGTTTCCATCGCGGTCCCCCCCGATCCACGACCCGAACCGTACCACCTGCGGCAGCTCGCGCGGGGGCGGCGCCTGGCCGAAGGCGCGGCGGAAAGCGTCGGCCATCTGGAAGTACAGCGCCGGCAGCGTGGGGATCAGCACGCCGGGGTAGTAGTCCAGCCCCATTTTGGCTTCATCGATTACCGACGGCTGGCGGCGGCGCACCTCGTCCGTCTGCCAGATGGCGGTGATCTCGGCGGCGATGGCGGCTTCGTGCCCGGCGGCCTCGGCGTCGGTCATCGGCAGGCGGTCCAGCTGCTCCAGCGCCTGGGCGATGCGGCGGCGCTTGAAGAGCACCGTGCGCCGCGACACTTCCGTGGGATGCGCCGTGAAGACGGGGATCACGCGGACGCGGGCCAGGTGGCGCAGCACCGTTTCGGCATCGAGGCCGGCGTCGCGCAGGCGCAGCAGGGTGCCGTGAAAGGTGCCCGGCTGCGGCGCCTGGTCCGCATGCAGGGCCGTGGCGCGGCGGCGGCGCTTGCGGTGGTTGGTTTCGGCGAGGTTGGTGAGCTCGAAGTAGATGGAGAACGCCCTGGTCAGCCGGTAGGCGGATTCCACCGGCATTCCGTCCACCACCTGCTCGGCACGCCGCATCGCCTCGTCCACCGGGGCCTCGGCGTCCTCGGCCTCGCGGTGCCTCATCGCCAAGTGGCGAAGCTCCTCGACCGCGGCGTACAGCTCGTCGCCCTCCTGCTCGCGAATCACGTCGCCCAGCAGCGTGCCGAGCGAGCGCACGTCATGGCGAAGCGGGGCCTCCTTGAGCGCCGCCTCGTCCGCCGTCAGCTCCGCCAGCCGCCGCGCCTGGTCCTGCACCGTCCAGAGTGGTTCGTGCGCCATGCTCACCGCCGTGGTGTGTGGATCAGCCTGCCGCGCGTCTTTGCGCGATCCGGGCCGCGGCGCTCGCGTCCCGGCGCGGTGGATCGGCGATCGGGGGATGCGGACCGGGGCCGCGGCGGCTATTCTGGGCTCGCGATCCCCGGCGCGTCTCCGCGCTCCGTCTCGCCCACAGACGTTACAATCCCCCGGAATCCATGCGTCGCTCCCTGCTCGCCGCGGCCTCGCTCGCCGCCCTGTTCGCCGCCACGCCCGCCGCCGCGCAGGCCACCGTGACGGGCAACCTGGCCCTGAACAGCGCCTACTTCTGGCGCGGGATCACCTTTTCGAACCGTTCCGTGGTGCAGGGCGACGTCTCGCTCGCCGTCCCCGTGCTGGGCGGTTCGCTCGCAGGCGGCGCGTGGGCCAACTACGAGCCGGGCACCTATGCCTACCCGCGGGACATCAGCATGAACGCCGCCGACGGACCCGACATCACCGAGGTGGACCTGTGGGCCGAGTACGGCTACGACTTCGGAGCGACCACGCTGGCGGCGGGAGTGCTGGCGTTCCGCTTTCCCAACGAGAACGGCTTCACCGACGACCTCAACACCACCGAGCTCTATGGCCGGCTGTCGGTAGAGGGCCCGCTCTCGCCCTCGTTGACCATCTACCGCGACGTCGACAAGGTCATCGGCACCTACGCCGAGGGCTCCGTCTCGCAATCCGTGAACGTGTTCGAGTGGACCACCGTGACGCTGGGGGCCCTGGCCGGCGCCAGCTGGGGGCACACGCCCGAGGGGTTCGACAACGCGAACTTCGCGCGCGACGGGCTGACCCACGTGGACCTGTCGGTTTCGGTGCCGCTCACCTCGGGCCGGGCGGCCATCACGCCAACCGCACACGTGGTGCTGGGCAGCGATCCCGTGACCCGCATCACCGAGCCGGACAAGGAGTCCGGGGTCAAGGCGTGGGTCGGGGTGCGGGTGACCTGGGGAGCCATGCTGAGCCGCCCCGCGGACTGACCTCGGGATGAAGAGCGATGCCACACCGCCCGTAAAGCTGCGTCTGCTCGTTCCAGCGGCGGCGGTAGCCGTGGCGGCCACACCATCGGCAGCGTACGCGAGTGATTTCACGGGCACTTTACCATTCACGGGACTTCCCGTGATGGCGGTTGCTTCCCTGGGCTACGGGCTGCTCGCCTGGAATACGCGCAAGAGCCGGGGCCAGCACATCGTGGCCTGCATCCTGTTCGTACCGCTTGCCCTTTTCGGAGCTCTGTGCGCGGCGGATGGTCTCGAGAACTTCAAGATGGACCGTCAACATCCCTATCGGACCTCGGTCATCCAGGGCACCTGCCTGTACTACGCCGTCACGACCCTGTGTTTTGTGTGCTTCTGCGCGATGGTCTTTCGATGGTGGAGAGACACCCACCGGAATACCGAGTAGCGGGGCAGCGGCAGGGGAACCGGAACGCCACCGCGGCTGGACGCACCATGAATACCATGCAGCTTTTTGATACAGCGCACCTGAGGTACGCACGAAACGAACGCGGCGCACGGGTCGCTAGGTGCCGACCGTGCGCCGCGTTGGATGATAGTGGAGCGTATCGGGTTCGAACCGATGACCTTCCGCTTGCAAAGCGGATGCTCTCCCAACTGAGCTAACGCCCCGTGCCGAAAAAATAACGGAGTCGCGCAAGAACTTCAACCGGGGGACGAACCCGGCGCGGCGCCGGGTTCGCCCCCGCATCCGGCCGCCGGTCAGGCCGGGGTGTAGCTGTAGCAGTCGGTGTGGGTGTTGCCGTCGTTGTCGGTCACCTTCAGCGTCCCCTGTACCTCTCTGCTGCACGTTTCGTATGCACGCAGCGCCGTCACGTAGTACGTGCTGCTGGTCGATACGACCGTGCCGCCCTCCTTCCACTCGTACGCCACGATGGTTCCGTCGGAATCGGTGGACTCCCACGCATCGAACCGATAGTTGTGCACGCAGGCGCCGGGGCCGCAGTACGCGGTGCCCAGCACCGTCAGGTTTACCTGCGAGGTGGGCGCAACCAGAAGGCTCGGAGCGCTCGCGGCGGCGCTGGCCATCGGCGCCGAGTCGCAGGCCGCGGCCACCGACAATGCCGCGGCGGCCAGTGCAACGAAGATACGGGGGCGGAACATGGGAAACTCCATCGAACGGGTGAGAATCGGCCCCCTTCAGCGGGGAAGTACACGTGCTACCGATCGGCAGATCGATTAGTTCCCTAGTGTCGGAAAACGATTACATCGTAAACACGGCCACCTCACCATTCCCTGACGCATCATCACACAAGTGATCATGTATAATACGTTTTACGGCGCCTAATGTAACATTCCTACCATTTGCTATCCGCAACGAGCATTGCCCCGCCTGCCGGCTCCGGGGCTGAGCCCATCCCCCCGGGACTGAGCCGCGTGACGCCCCACGGGTTGCCGCAAGGCGCTCGACAGCCCAAATTTGCAAGGTTGCGGACGTTCCGTCGCGGCCCGGTGTACGTCCGGGTCCTTACGATCCTGATCCATCCCGCGGGTACTCGATGATTCCCTCGCTGCTGACGCGCACGATCGAAAAGCTGCCGCCGGAGGTGCGCCTTCAGGGCCGCGTGCTCTTCCTGGTAGACGACCCCGAGCTCATCCGCCGGCAGCTGGCCGGCGAAGACGTGGAGCTTACGGACGAGGTGCGCGCCACCCTGCGCGACAACATCTCGACCGACGAGATCACCCCGGCGTACATCTGCTACTACTTCGACGAAACGCTGGGCGAGTTCCCGTACCTGGGGCTCAAGGCCGGCGCCGAGTTCCCCATCAAGCAGGGCAGCGTGCGGCAGGGCGGGTTCGTGGCCTCGGTCAGCGGCACGCGCCGGGGCAAGGGCAGCTCGCGCGAGCAGAGCCCCTACGCCGAGATGATGGCCGGCATCAAGGTGGTGATCGCCGAGAACATCGAGCGCATCTACCGCGAGAACTGCCAGAACCTGGGAGTGCTCACGTCCACCAACTTCGAGCTGGTGGAGCGCATCCGCCGCGGCGACACCATTCCGCTGACCGAGTTCACCGACGGCGCCGACGAGATCACCCGCGGCATCATCGAGCACGGCGGATTGTTCAACTACAACGTGGCGCGGCTGCAGGGCACGGTGCGCACGCCGGCCATCTCCTGCCACCACGGCCAGCCCGGCGACGCCCCGGCGTCCACCGACGCGGCCGACGTGCGGGCCATGCGCGGCAGCGGCGAGGGCAACCTTCCCGGGCCGGGGCCGGACACGGGCGTGGACTACGCCGCCGCCCAGTTCGTGGCTACGTCCACCTCCAACGTGGAATCCGACAGCGTGGGCGCCCCCGACGGCACCCGCCACCGCGGCCGCCGGCCGATGACCATCGCCGAAAAGATCTTCGCCCGCCACTGGGTGACGGACCTTTCCAGGGGCGACATCGGCGTGCAGTGGGTGCAGCCGGGCGACTCGGGCTTCGTGCAGACGGACATCCGCTTCTCGCACGAGTACGTCACCCCCATGTCGGCCATCTTCTTCGAGTCGCTGGTGGGGCCGGAAGAGCGGGTGGTGGAGCCGGAGAGCATCCTCTTCTTCCGCGACCACCTCACCTTCCTCAAGGACGCCATGCCCCCCGAGCGCGTGCAGCTCGGCCTGCTGGACGTGGCCAACCAGCTGGAGGTGAAGCAGCGGCAGTTCGCGGAAAAGCAGGGCGTGCGCCTGTACGGCGAGCTGGGGCACGGCAAGCACGGCTCCGAGGCCATCTGCCACAGCAAGATCCTCGAGGCGTACGCGCTTCCCGGGCACATCATCATCGGCTCCGACAGCCACACGCCGCACGCGGGCGCCGTGGGGTGCGTGGCGTTCGGCGTGGGCACCACGGCCATCTTCAACTCGTGGATCACCAAGGACGTACGGGTGGAGGTGCCGCGCTCGTTCAAGGTGATCGTCAACGGGCAGAAGCCGGAGAACGTGTCGGCCAAGGACTTCATGCTCGAGATCCTTCGCCACCCGTACATCAAGGACGGGCACGCCATCGGCCAGATCATCGAGTACGCCGGCCCCGCGGTGGAGTCGCTGTCGGTCGACGAGCGCGCCACCATGACGAACATGGCCGCCGAGGTGGGCGCCTTCACCGGCATCGTGGCGCCCGACCACAAGACGGTGGACTACCTGGTGGAGCAGCGCGGGATGGACCGCGCCGAGGCCGAGCGGCTGATCGACGGGCTGTTCAGCGACGAGGGCGCCGAGTACGTGAAGGTGATCGAGATCGACGCGTCGGCGCTGCAGCCGATGATCGCGCTCCCCGGCGACCCCGGCAACGGGATGTACGTGGAGGAGCTGGGCGAGGACGTGCGCATCGACATCGCCTACGCGGGAAGCTGCACGGCCGGCAAGAAGGAAGACATGGACATGTACGCCCGCGTGCTGCGCGAGTACCGGGAGCGCGGGGTGCAAAAGCCCGAGCACGTGCAGCTGTACATCCAGTGCGGCTCGCAGGAGGTGTACGCCTACTGCCAGGAACTGGGCTACGACCGGCTCTTCAGCGAGGTGGGCGCCACCTTCATCGAGCCGTCGTGCGGGGCGTGCATCAACGCCGGCCCGGGGGTCAGCCGCAAGCCCACCGACGTTACCATCAGCGCCATCAACCGCAACTTCCCCGGGCGCTCGGGCCCCGGGCAGCTGTACCTGGCCTCGCCCTACACCGTGGCGGCCAGCGCCATGGAGGGGCGCATCGTGGCCTGGGAACCGCAGCCGGAGCCCGCGGGCGTCTGAACCCGACACCGGTGGAATAAATGGCGGGGGAGCACGGAATTTCTGTGCTCCCCCGCTGCTTTTCGGCCACAGGTGCGACGAGTTTCTGGACGCCCTTGACGGCGTTCCCTCTGTTCACTATCGTTGAGGAGGATCGCAGCGGCATACAGCCTCAACCCCGGAACGCAACGATGAGCCGCCCCGAACGGATGACACGCTGGTTCATGTTCAGCGTCCTGGTTTCGCTGGTGCCGTTCGCCGTCAGCTTCCTGACCCGTGCGCTCGGGCGCGAGCCCGTTCCGGTGGTGCTGATCACCGCCGATGGGGGGCTGCTGCTGACCTGCACGGCAATCGCGGCGGGCGCGTTCGGCGAACTGATCCCGGGTGGCCGCGAGCACCCGGTGGCGCGGTTGGTCGCGGGAGGGGTGTGCATGATCCTGATCCTGGCGGCGTCGTTCTACTTCGCCGCGATCAAGGCCACCGCCGATCCCAACCCGGCGGCCATCTTCACGACGTCACTGCAAGTTCTCGCCGGAACGATCCTCGTAGGCGCCGGCTGCGTTTACCTTGCTCACGCGGAGGTACAGAAATGCTGATCGACGACTTGGTCGGGTACGGAAGCATCGCCGCGGGACTCCTCAGCGTCGCGGTCGTGGCCTGGGAGACGCGCGCCACGCGCCACCGAATCGCGCGTGACGTGATCACGATCACCATCACCGACGCGGCGGGCCGGCGCGAGCGGATGGTCGCGCACTCCGGCAAGGGCGCCAAGGAGCTGCTTCGCGACGTGGAGCGGGCCGTTCACACGGAGTGACTTCGGCGCGGGAGCAGATGCACGAAGGGGAGCCGCACCCGCGGCTCCCCTTCGCTTTTCCCCGATGTTTCCCGGGATTACACCGGCTCGGGCACCAGGCGCGCCATGTCGTTCTCCACCCGCGCCAGCTCCTGCGCAAAGCCCAGCTCGCGGTAGATCTCGCGCGCGGCTTCCAGGTACGCGCGCCCTTCTTCGTCGCGGGCGCACGCCAGGTGAAAGCGGCCGTTTCCGTGAAGGATGGCCGCCTCCGTCTTGCGCGGCAGGGCGCGCTCGTGGCACACGCGCAGCGCCTGCTCGTAGAACACGAACCCCTCGTCGTCGCACCGTTCGCGGGCAATGGAGCCCAGCAGCGAGTACACGTCCACCAGGTCGGTAATGAGCCGCTGGACGATGGCGATCTCCTCCGCACGGCGGGCCTCGTCCTCGGACTCCAGCAGCCGGCCCTGCCGCAGCAGCGACTCGCCCAGGTTCACGCGGAGCGTCAACTCCCAGCGGCCCTCCGACTCGGGCAGCGCCTCGCGGAACACGGCCTCGGCACCGGCCACGTCGCCGTGCTCCAGCAGCAGAAGGCCGCGGTTGTTCAGCCAGTACAGGTGGCCGCCTGGCACGCCGCCCGCCTCGATGTGCTCGCGGGCCCGGCCCAGCAGCCGCTCGGCCTCGGCCAGGTTGCCCTCCAGCATGGTGAGCACCGACAGGTTGGCGTACAGCGGCCAGTCCAGCTCGGGGGCGTTCAGCCCGGCCGCCATCTCCAGCCCCGCCTCCCACCAGCGGCGTGCCTCGTCCCGCTCGCCGCGGTCGTCGCACACGTTGCCTAGGCCCTGCAAGGCGATCACCTGGCCCACGGCATCCATCCCGTCCAGCGCCAGCTGATGGCTCTGCTCGTACCACACCCGCGCCTCGTCCAGCCGCCCGGCGGTCCGCGCGGTGCGGCCCAGCCGCCGCAGGGCCACCGCGTGGCTGTCCTTGGCGCGCAGGTCGCGGGCAATGTCCAGCGCCTGGCGGTACACGCGCTCGGCCTTGTCCAGCCGGCCTTCGGCCTCTTCCAGCTCGCCGGCCCGGATCAGCAGGGCGGCGGCCGCGGCCGGGTTCCCCGCCTGCTGCTCGCGGATGGCGTCGAGCACCAGCCCGAACAGCTCGCGCAGGCGTTCCTGGTTCCGATCCAGGAGCACCTGCATGAGCTTTTCCACGCGGTCGGTGTCCACGACGCGCTTGCCCACGGTGGCGTACCCGCCCGAGCGCGCCCAGACCTTGTCGGCGTCCACCCGCGAACCGACGATCAGCGCGTCGCTCAACGGCAGGAACTCCTCGTAGTCGGGAACGAGCGCCAGCGCGCGCTCCACCAGCAGGTGGGGCGGAGACAGCTTGCTCATCTGGAGCGCGGAACCGTTCAGGGCGCCCTGCCTCAGCCGCCGGCCAGCAGGTACTTGCCACCGTACAGGCTGAAGTGCGGCGTGGTGCCCGACAGTGCGGTGCCTGCCGCGTTCACGCTTCCGCCCAGCGAGGTCCACGCGCCGTTCTCCCAGCGCGCCACCTCGATGCCGCCGCCGTTCCACAGGACGCCGGTGAGCGGAAAGCTCAGGGTGACGGGCGCGTTGAACTGCACGCCGTGCGGGCCGAACTCGGCGACGAGGCGCTTGGCCAGCAGCGCGTCGGCGGGCAGGTCGATGGTGACCGTGGTGTCGGCCGGGAGCGCGCCCGCGGGGATGTCGACGCGGAAGCCGTTCAGCTCCACGAAGCCGCCCTGCGCCGCGATGATGCGCTTTTGGGCGTGGCGCGATCCCAGCAGGCTGGGCGTGCCCGCGAACTGCAGCAGGCCGTTGACGCTGACGGTTCCGGCAAGCGACTCCGCGGCGGGTGCCGGGGTCGAGAGCATGGGCTGCGAAGAATCAGAGCACCCGGCCAGCGCGAACAGGGCGGCGGCAAGGGCGAGCGTGCGGCGAGCGGTCACGGATGGCTCCTGTCGGTGGATGCGGATCGGAGATGGAGCCTGGCTTTAGCACGGGCCGTGCCGGGGAACAAGATCACGTATCTCCGCGTAATTGCTGGACTTGCGGCTATCGATCCAGCCGCGCGATCCACCAGCCTGCACAAAAAGAGGGCAAGGCTCACCAAAAAGCGGGGTCCCTCCCCAATCAAGGCGAGGTCACGCCCGGACCGCGTCCTCCAGGCCGTACTCCCGGATCTTGCGCGTGAGCGTGTTCCGGTGAAAGCCGAGCACCTCCGACGCGCGCCCCAGGTGGCCGCGCACCAGGCGCAGCACCTCGCGGATGTGCAGCGCCTCCACCTGCTCCATCGACATCTCCGGCGCGTAGCCCGGCAGGGGCGAGGCGTTCTCGGGGGCGGGGGCGCCGGTGTGGCTGCGAAGCTGGTCCAGGGGAAGGTGCTCGGGAAGCAGAACGGGGCCGCGGGCCAGGAGCACGGCGCGCTCCAGCACGTTCTTCAGCTCGCGGACGTTGCCGGGCCACGGGTGGCGCTGCAGAAGGTCCATCACCGTGCGGCTGACGCCGCGCAGGGGACGCCCGTAGCGCACGGCGTAGCGGGCGACGAAGAACCGGATCAGCAGGTCCAGGTCGGTGCCGCGGTCCGCCAGCCGGGGCAGGTTCAGCGTCACCACGGCCAGGCGAAAGTACAGGTCCTCGCGAAAGGCCCCTTCGGCGATGGCCGAGCGCAGGTCGCGGTGCGTGGCGGCGACCACGCGAACGTCCACGGGAATGCGCCCTTCCCCGCCCACCCGCTCGATCTCCCGCTCCTGGAGCGCCCGCAGGATCTTGCTCTGCAGGGGCAGCGACATGTCGCCGATCTCGTCCAGGAACAGCGTGCCGCCGTGCGCCCGCTCGAAGCGCCCCACCTTGCGGGCGATGGCGCCGGTGAAGGCGCCCTTCTCGTGGCCGAAGAGCTCCGACTCCAGCAGGTTTTCGGGGATGGCCGCGCAGTTGATGGCCACGAACGGGCCCGACGAGCGGGGACTGTTGCGGTGGAGGGCGCGCGCCACCAGCTCCTTGCCCGTTCCGCTCTGCCCCAGCACCAGCACCGTGGCCGCGCTCCCGGCCACCCGGCCCACCATGCGGAACACCTCCAGCATGGGCGGGCTGGCGCCGATGGCCGTCTCCTCGTCGTCGGCCGGGGCATCGGCGGGGGGAAGCGGGACCACGTCCTCGCCGGCGAACACCTCGCGCAGCAGCGCGGCGAGCTCGTCGGCGTTCACGGGCGTGGCGATCAGCCCCAGCACCCCCAGGCGCGAAGATTCCACCATCGCCTGCATGGTGGGGCGCGACGAGGTGAGCACCACCGAATTCGGCTGCACGCCGGATTCGGCCAGCCGGGAGACCAGCGCCAGGTCCGCCGCCTCGAAGTCCAGCGAGAGAAGCACCGCGTCCCATTTCCTGCCGCGCAGCATCTCCAGCCCCTCGCCCAGCGATGCCGCCGCGCGCACCTCCGTACGCGCGCCTGCCGCCTCTCGGGCGGCGGCGAGCGTCTCGGGCGCGGCATCGACGACGAGAAAAGAAGGCAAGGGCACCGCCGGGCGGATGCGCAGGGTGAGACGGGGGATTGCCCATAATGCGCGTTTCCGCAAAATGGTGCAACGGTGAAGAGGGCGAACCAGGGTACCGGGGCGGAGAAGGGTGCACCAAGAGCCCCGGAATGCGGCGAGTGCGTGGAGCGGCACCGGATCGTTCCGGCGCGCCCCACGCACTCGAACCTCGTCCCCTCCCGGCGGGCTACCGCGGCGCTTCTGCTCCGCGGCAGCCGAGGATGCCCGTGGTCAGGGCCTGACGGCCTGGACCGCCGCGTAGGCGTCCAGGTAGCCCGCGCCCACCTCCCACTGCGCGTAGCCGGGCATCGGCTTCGCGGTCGCGCGGATCGCCTGGTACGCTTGGTCGGGCGTCAGGTTGCCGCCGGCGGCCTGCTCCAGCAGGGCGATCGCGCCGGCAACGTGCGGGGCCGCCATCGAAGTGCCGTCGATGCAGGTGTAGAACACCTCCAGCCCGTCCGGAATCTGGCAGGTGGTCAGGTCGTCGGGCGCGGCCGTTCCGTTGATCACCACGCCGAGCGCCGCGCGGGTCGACACGATGTTCACGCCGGGCGCCACCACGTCGGGGTGATACAGCGCGTCACCCGGAACGCCGCGCGACGAGAAGTCGGCCAGCAGGTTGGCGCGGCCGTCCACGCACTGCGCCTCCGAGTTGGTGGGGTCCGGCGAAACCGTCTTGCAGCCGGCGGCGACGGAAATCACCCACGGCGCCGCGCTGTAGGGGTTCAGCGTATTCTCGGCGGGACCCTCGTTGCCCGCGGCGAACACCACCGCGATCCCGCGGTCGTACACCCGCTTCGTGGCCACGTTGACGGGGTCCGCCGGATCGAACACGCCCGAGCCGCCCCACGAGTTGTTCACCACCTGGATGTTGTAGGCGGCCTGGTTGTCGAGGATGTAGTCGAAGCCGGCCAGGGTGAACAGCACGAACAGCACGTCGCCCGCGCCCACGCCGATCAGGTTGGCTTCCGGAGCCACGCCGGTGTACTTGCCGCCGGACGCGGTGCCGTCGCCCGCGGCGGTTCCGGCCACGTGCGTGCCGTGGCCCACGCTGGTCTCGCTGTTGGGCACGTTGTCCAGGTACAGGTCGCTGGCCAGCGGGGCCTGCCCCTCGCCGAAGAGCGCCAGGTCGCGCCAGCCGGCCACGATCTTCACGTTCTTCACGGTGCGCGACGGGTACTTCAGGTCCGGGCTGAACAGGCCGTCGATGCCGCTGTCCAGGATCGCCACGCCCACGCCCTTGCCGGTGTAGCCTTCCACGTGCGCCACGTCCGCCCGGATGCTGCGCAGGCTCTCGGACATCTGGTACCGCAGCTGCTTGTTGGCGAACAGCGAAATGACCCCCGGATGCGCCGAGATCCCCGTGATCTGCACCGGAGTGGCGACCGCGTACACGATGGGAAGGTGCTCGAAGCGGATGATTCCCGCGCCCGACCGGGTCAGCGCGCGCGCCACGGCGTCGGCCGTGGTCACGGCGGGATCGAAGGTCACCAGCACTTCCAGCTGCTGCGCCGGGCTGGCCATGTTCAGCAGGTTCCTGAGCACGGGGTCTACGCGCACGGCGGGCCGGATGCCCAGCAGGGAGGCCGGCGTGCCGGTCTCCAGCGTAAGGGGCGCCTGCCCATCCTGGCAGGCGGCGGCCAGCATCACGCTGGCGGCGACGGCGATCATCCGCTTCATCAGGCGTTCTCCGGTACGGGGCGTTCGATGCACGAGGGGTTCGTGTCCGGCGCCGGCAAAGGCAAGCACGGGTCCAGGCCCCCACTCGAAATCCACCGCATTGCGCCACCGTCGAAAAGCTGGAAAAAGCACGTCCGGCCGGCCTGGCCGGGGCGAGTCCCGCGCGACTGCACTCCTGCCCCAACCTCCTGCAGTCGAATCATTGCGGCGACGTGTCAGTCGCAGCGGCCCTCCCGGCGCGGCTGGTTGGCCAAGAGCCTTTCCACGGGATTTCACCGCGCGGCCACGAGGGTCATGGATGAGCACGGAAACAGGGTATTCACTATTTAGGTGCAGAACGCTTCCCTTTTGGTGAAGGATATCACCAAATAAGGGAAGTCGGCGAAAGCGGGCGCTCGCGACCGCCTCCCCAGCCACCTCGTGCGTGCCGCAGTGTCGCGCCCCCGGAAAAGAGACAGCCCCGGCTCTTCCGCGAAGAGCCGGGGCTGCTTACCGCGATCAGGCCGGAGGCCCTTGCTGGCTCAGGCGTTCCGGTCGATGCAGAGCTGCTGCACGTTGGGGTTGTTCAGCTCCGCCGAGGGGTTCGGCATCGTCACGTCGACGGGCGGGGGCGAGGCCCGGGATCAATACGGGCCGGAGACGTATGCGGCCCAGCGCGCGTCCTGGCCCGTATCCTCCAGGGCGTGGGCCAGCGCCACGGCCACGTGTTCCGGAGTGGTGGACGGATGCGCCCGAAGTGCGTCGCGCAGCTGCGCCGCGGTCAGGAACGAGTGCGAGGCGAACACCACGAGGTGGCGAAAGCCCGCCGCGGGCGGGGCGGGCGTGCCCGCCTGGTGGCTTCCGCAGGCTTGGCGCCCCAGGCCGGTGCTTCGGTCGCCGGGCTCGTCCATGCAAACCCTGCGCGTATGGACGGTCCCCGGGCCGGGAGGGCCAAACGAGAGCGGGTTCGCACCGAAGTCGATGCGGTGGCGCCCCCGCGGCAGCGGCTCGCGCCCGCGCGTATCGTTCGGGTACACCAGGCGTGCGCCGTCGGTCGCCACCTCGATGACCGAGATGTGCGCGGGATGCGCCACCGACACGGTCGCGCGGCGGCTGCTCACCTTTTCCAGCCGGGGCGCCAGCGGCTCGTACGGTCCGAGCACGTGCGCGGCCGATTCCGGGCTTGCCGCGCAGGCGGCGAGAGCGGCCGTCCCTACGAGAAGCCGCGCGGCGCGTGCAAGCGGCATCCAAGCGGGGGAGGTGGTCATGGATGTGGATCTCTGGATGAACGAATGCCCTGGGAAACCGGTCGGTCTTCCAGGGCATTGTCGTACATCAGGCCGTCCGGATCAAGCGTTCCGGTCGATGCACAGGTTCGTGCCCTGGGGGATCGAGGGGTTGTTGGCCTCGGACTGCGGCACGGGGAAGTTCACGTCCGACCCGTAGGTGCCGCCCTCGGCATAGTTGCCCACGGGGAATACCGTCTCCTGCGCCCGGCCGTACTGGCGAACCAGCCGGCGCAGGTCGCCCAGGCGGTGCCCCGTGCCGAACATCCAGAAGGCACGCTCGCGGAACAGCTGGTTCACGCGGCCCGCCGGAGTGCCCGGGTCCGTCAGCGGGGCCAGCCCGGTCACGGTGGCCCGCAGGGCATTGAGGATGGGCAGGGCGTTTCCGTTGGCGCCCATGCTGTAGGCGGCCTCGGCCTCGATCAGGCGCGCCTCGATGCCGTTGGCGACGGCGATCGGGTCCCCCCGGTTGGGCCACTTCAGCTGCACGTAGTAAGGCGTCGTGGTCAGCGTGTTGAATGGCTTGGTGTTCGTCACTCCCACCGCTTTGCACGCCACGTCACCGCCGCGGCAGACGGGAAGCCGCGGGTCGTTGGCGGTCGCGAAGTTCAGGCCGTTGCCGCCTTCGTTGTCGCCCACCGCGTACCGGCCCGAGTTGTTGTTCATCAGCCAGTTGACGTTGTCACGCGTGGTCTGCGAGTGCTGGTGTGCGTACGCGAAGCTGGTGGGCACCGCGCTCACCGCGGCCGCCGCCTGGGCAAAGCTGCCCTGGTTCAGCAGGATGCGCCCGCGAAGCACCATGATGGCGTTGCGCACGCGGATCGAGTTGGCGTCGGTGCCGGTGCTCAGCGCCAGCCCCGAGTCGGCGTGCGCCAGAGCGCGGGCAAAGGTCTCGGCGGTCGTCGCCTGGCCGCCGAACTGCTCGGCCCCGTCCACGACGGTGCTGAAGGCCACCCCGCTGCAGAAGTACTCGCCGAGCATGTTTTCGACGAAGCCCTGCACGAAGTACATCTCGGCGATCTGCCACGCCGGGGCCGCCGGCGCGTACTGCCGCAGCGCCACGACGGCCTGGGCGGCAGACAGCCGCGCGCGGTGCGCGTTGCGCAGGGCGTTGTCCACGCCGGAGTTGCTCGCATCCATCGAGCGCGAGTCCACCTGCAGGCGCTGGGCGAAGGTGTCGCCGGTACGCCACTCGTCGGCCAGCTGGCCGCTCCACACGAACAGCGTTTCGGTGAAGGTGCCGCCGCTGCTCCCCGTGGTGGTGCCGATGAAGCGCGACAGGGCGCCCAGCCGCACCGCCTCGGCGCCGGCCGGGCTGGCGACGTCGCCGGGGTTGATGATGTCCGGGTCCGTTACCGTAAGGAGCTCCTCGGTTTCACACCCCGCCAGGGGGAGGCTCGCCGCGAGGGCGAGCATCCCCAGGGTGGCGCGAATCCGGGCGCTGCTCCTGGAAAGCATGTTCTTCATGTTCAATTCCCAGTAGAGGTCAGCCGTGCTGGTTGATTACAGGCCCAGGTTCAGACGCAGCGTGATGTACGTTGGCGGCGGCTGCGACTGGAAGTCGCTGACGACGTCGGTTCCGTAGCCCGTCTCGGGGTCCACGCCCGGGTAGTCCGACCACAGCTTCAGGTTGCGGGCGGATACCGTCGCGCTTAGCGAACGGCTGCCCACGCGGCGCGCCCAGCCCTCGGGAGCGCTCACGTTCAGGGCAAGCTCGCGGAAGCGGAAGAACGAGTTGTCGACGATGTAGCCGGCCTGGCTGTTCCCCAGCGCGGCGCTCCGCAGCGCGATGGCCGCGGCCTGCTCCTCCAGCGGCGCAGTCGGGTCCAGGGCGCCGCGGCAGTTGCCGCGGTTCTGGCAGCGGATGCGCTCCGTGCCGTACAGCTGCTTGGAGCCGCCCTTGTAGTCGAACATCGCGACCAGCCGGATGGTGCGGTTCGCGAAATCGAACCCGTTGGTGAACGCGACCTCGTGTCGGGGAATCGAGTACCCCATGAACACGGCCGTGTCACCCACCACGACCTCCTCCACCCCAAGGATGCCGTCGGAGTTCTTGTCCTCGAAGCTCACGATCGGGCGCTGCCACCAGCCGTTGATCGGGTAGCCCTCGATCTGCCGGATGGTCGCGCCGATGATCGGCGGAACCTCGCCCAGGTCTTCCAGCTCGTTGGAGTTGGTGGAGCCGTTCAGCGTCACGTCCCACCCGAACGCCCTGCGCTGCACCAGCTGCGCGTTGACCAGGGCCTCGTATCCCCAGTTGCGTACGGCGCCCAGGTTCTCGAACCGCGAGGTCGAGCCGGTGCCCAGGGAGGGCGGCAGCACGCGGTCGATCAGCGCGTCGGCCGAGCGCTTGTCGTAGTACGTGAACTCGGCGTTCACGCGGTTGTTCAGGAACGTGCCGTCCACACCCAGCTCGAGCTCCTCGGAGCGCTCGGGCCTCAGGTTGAGGTTGCCCAGCGAGGTGAACACCACGCCCGGCAGCTCCGAAGCGTCGACGCGCACCTGCGTCGCGCCCAGGTACTGCACGGCGTCGATCGTACCCGGCTGTACGCCGCTGGCGCCCCAGGCCGCGCGGAACCGAAGCTCGTCGAGCGTGCCGCCGAAGTTGGGGAACCAGCGCTCTGCCGAGATCACGTACGAGGCGGCCAGCTTGGGATAGTACACCGTCTCGAAGTCCGCGCCGAACGCGCTGTTGCGGTCCGAGCGCAGGCCGGCCGTGACGAACAGGCGGTCACCGAAGGTCAGGTTCTCCTCGATGAAGGCGCCGAACGTCCGCGACTCCGAGGTGCTCTCCGACGCGAACAGGGTGGCCGCCGAGGTGATCTGCGTGCCGCCCGGCGGAAGGTTCTCGCCGTACGACCCGTTGCGGTCGAACACGTCCTGGTAGAACTGGGCACCCACGGTGGTGCGGGTCTGCAACCAGCTGAGCGGCTGGAATTCCGCGCTCATCGAGCCGTCCAGCGAGCCGGTGTGGAAGGTGGTGCGGTTGTCGCGCTTGAAGCCCTGGCGGTAGGTGCTGAAGTTGGGGCACTCGCCGCGGCGGCAGATCTCCTCGTCCACCCGGCTGGTGAAGTCGATGCCCGCGTTGGTGCGCGCGGTCAGCCACTCCAGGGGGCGGTAGTTGCCGGTGATGGACCCGATGAAGCGGTCGATGTCCTGCGTGGTGGCCAACTGGAAGATGTCGCCCGGCGCGTAGGCACGGTATCCGAACAGGCTGTCGCCGGCGGCGTTGGTGTTCGCCCCCGAGCCCGGTCCACCGTACGCGTTCGAGCCCAGGCCCACCGCGTTGTTCTCGTGCTGCGGCAGCCGCAGGTTCTGGTGCGTGAAGGCCGTGCTGATGGCCACGTCGGCCTTGGGCGAGAACGTAAGGTTCAGGTTCGCGCGTCCCGAAAGGCGCTCCAGCGCGTTGGGCCGCACCCACTCGTCGCGAAGGGCCACGCCCTGCAGCCGAAGGCGGTCCTGCTCGAACGAAGGCATGCGCAGCACGCCGGTCTCCTGCTCGCGCTCGCCCGAAACGAAGTAGCGCATGGCCTCGGTGCCGCCGCTGACCTGAATGCCGTACTGCTGGCGGCTGCCGCGGGCGTAGGGCGTGGCGCGCGGGTTCGCGAACAGGTTGTAGCTGGTGACGCTGTCCTGCGTGCATGCGGCGCGCGCGCGGTCGGCCAGGAAGCACTGGCTGCCGCCCGAGGGCGTGGTGGGCGTGAAGCCCGTGCTGCGCGTGTAGGCGCGGTAGGCCGCGGGGTACTCGTTGCGGTCTTCCAGGATGCCCTGCTCGGTGTACAGGTTCCACTGGGGCCGGCCCGCGCGCCCGCGCTTGGTGCGGATCACGATCACCCCGTTGGCGGCGTCGGTTCCATACAGCGTTGCCGCCGACGGCCCCTTCACCACCTCCATGCTCTCGATCTCCTCGGGGTTGATGTCGCCGAGGCGGCTGGGCAGCTGTCCGCCCGTGGAGATGCTGCCCGACTCCCTCGCGCTCTGCATGCGCACGCCGTCGATGATGTAGATGGGGTCGTTCGACAGCGAGAGCGAGCTGGTGCCGCGCACGCGCACGCGCGCGCCGGTGCCCGTCATCCCGCCGGGAAGCACCTGCACGCCCGGCGCGCGCGCCGTGAGCAGGTCGGTCATGTTGGCGACGGGACGCTCTTCGACGATGGTGGCCGCGTTCACCTGGGTGACCGCGTTGCCCACTTCCACGCGGCGGCGCTCGCCGGTGGCCGTGGCCACGATCTCGGCCAGCTGAACCGCGGCGGCCTGCAGCTGAAAGCTCACGGTGGCGGTGCCGCCCGTCGGCACCATGACGGTGCGGGCCTGCTCCGCGTACCCCACGCGCTGAGCCTGAACGGTAACGTTGCGCCCGGTGGGAACGCCCCGCAGGGTGAACTGGCCCGACACGTCCGTCGACGTCCGGACGCTGGTGCCTACCACGTTCACCTGCACCGCGGCGAGCGGTTCGCCCGAGCTCTCGGTGACGCGGCCCGTAATGGTGCCGCCCGCCTGGGCCGCAAGCTGCGGCGCGCCCAGGCCGCCGAGCAGGCTGACGGCTGCCACCGCCAGCCACCGACAAGTTTTCCGGATCATACGCTCTCCGCATGAGGAGGGTGATGGAACCAGCCCGCCGCCTGGAGGCGGCCGCAAGCTGGCGGCGCGGACCCCGTGGTCCGCGGTTCTGGCTTTGGCGCGCATGCCTCCGGGGGCACCCGCCAAACATTTGATATCAACCAGCGTCGGCTACGGACGGCCAGGTCCAGAGCAAGACACTCAGCGATGACGTAAGTGTGTGAGGGAATAGGAGGATACGAAGATCGCCGTTCGATGTCAATCACATCTACCCACCGGGTACAGCCGGGGGCCGCGGCACACGGTCACCGTATACTGGCGATTGCGGAGGAGCCCGGCAATGATGTTCGTTGCGGACGCCTCGAGGGTCGCGCGCCGGCTCGCCGCACGGATGATTCGGATGATGATGGAACGCGCGGGGCGGGGCCGCACAAGGGCCCGCCTCAACGCCCCTGGGGGAGAAGCGTTCCAGCCGGCAAAATCGGGACAACGCAAAACGGCCCCTCCACCCGCGAGGGGCAGAGGGGCCGTTCTGATGATGTTCGGACACAGCGGAGGCGGAGGGACTCGAACCCCCAAAGGCTTGCGCCCGCCGCATTTCGAGTGCGGTGCCTTACCAGTTAGACTACGCCTCCCACAACAACCGACTTGTCAGTCGGGACGGCCGGATTTGAACCGGCGACCCCTCGCTCCCGAAGCGAGTGCTCTACCGGGCTGAGCCACGTCCCGAAACTTCCCCACGGAGCGGACCGGGTGGGATTCGAACCCACGAGGGCTGTTAACCCCACACGATTTCCAATCGTGCTCCTTAAGCCGCTCGGACACCGGTCCAAGACGGAGCGGAGAGGGCGGGATTCGAACCCGCGTGTGCCTTTTGGGCACGACGGTTTAGCAAACCGTTGGTTTTAGCCACTCACCCACCTCTCCAGTACCGTGCACGCGCGGCAGCCCACCGCGCGCACCTTTCCTCCATTGCCCCCCCAGGGATCGAACCTGGACTTTCCTGAGTCAGAGTCAGGCGTGTTGCCAATTACACCAGAGGGCACCAAAACCGGATTGTCAAAACGAAGCGGGAGACGGGATTCGAACCCGCGACCCTCAGCTTGGGAAGCTGATGCTCTGCCAACTGAGCTACTCCCGCACGACCTGCCAAATGTAAACCCGCTGCCGCGGTTGCACCAGAGCCACCGGTCGGAATTGAACCGACGACCGCTCGATTACGAATCGAGTGCTCTACCCCTGAGCTACGGTGGCAACGTCCGTCAAAGTGGAGCTGAGGGGAATCGAACCCCTGACCTCTGCAGTGCGATTGCAGCGCTCTCCCATCTGAGCTACAGCCCCGAAAACCAGCGCGAGTGGGCGGTACAAGACTCGAACTTGTGACCTCCACGATGTCAACGTGGCGCTCTAACCAACTGAGCTAACCGCCCGAAGTGGTGGGGGTAGGATTCGAACCTACGTAGGGCTTAGCCCGGCAGATTTACAGTCTGCTGCCATTAGCCACTCGGCCACCCCACCGCTTTGGTGCTCACTGCGTGCCAATGGAGCCGAGGGGAATCGAACCCCTGACCTCTTGAATGCCATTCAAGCGCTCTCCCAACTGAGCTACGGCCCCGGACCGCCGCGAAGGGCGGAATCCAACCCGAATTTTCAAACCTTCCCGCGAACGGGGCCGACGGGACTCGAACCCGCGACCTCCGGAGTGACAGTCCGGCACTCTAACCGACTGAGCTACGGCCCCTTGCGTTTGACTTGTACCCCGGAGTCTTCATCTCCGGCCAGGAGCGGGCAACCAGATTCGAACTGGCGACCTCAACCTTGGCAAGGTTGCGCTCTACCAACTGAGCTATGCCCGCACTACCACTGCTACCCGACGCTCCCACGGGGAGTCGAACCCCGCTCTCAACCTTGAAAGGGTCGTGTCCTAACCGATAGACGATGGGAGCATGCCCTTCAAGCTCGCGATGGGACTCGAACCCATGACCTCTTCCTTACCAAGGAAGTGCTCTGCCGGCTGAGCTACGCGAGCACCCAAGCAGGCCAGGAGGGAATCGAACCCCCAACCGCCGGTTTTGGAGACCGGTGCTCTACCAATTGAGCTACTGACCTACGGCGTTCAGGTGGCCAGGGAGGGAGTCGAACCCCCGACACCACGATTTTCAGTCGTGTGCTCTACCAACTGAGCTACCTGGCCCTCACCCTTGCTTCCCCAACAAAAAGCCGCCCGGCTGCGGCGGCGGGGGTCCGGCATAGCGGGGGCGGGATTCGAACCCGCGACCTTCGGGTTATGAGCCCGACGAGCTACCAGGCTGCTCCACCCCGCGACAAGGACACCGAATGTATCACCCTCACCCTTCCGCGTCAACCCCGCCGGCGGGTTTTCGCGTTCACCGCCCGTGTCCCCGGCGGCGACGGCGTAAGTATAAACCGATCTCCGATCTTTTCAAGGCCTTGACAAGAACTGGTTTTTTCGTTGTCCGGCCTCACGTCAGGAAGCGGCCCTCGTCGGCCAGGCGGCGCAGCAGCGCACCCCGCTCGTTCTCGTCGGCCGCCACGCGCCGAAGCTCCGGGGTGGCGGGCTGCCGCGCCCCGCACCCGTCGCACGAAAGGAAGCGCTCGTCCCACATCCATCCCTCGCTCCAGGCGCCGGTGCACTCGGGCTTCAGGTGACGCAGCAGCGCCTCGGGGGGCGCCTCCGCGGGCTCCTGCACCCGCAGCACGGGCTCGAAGTGGCAGGCGAAGCAGGTGAGCGTATGCGGAAGCGCGATGCGCGTCCCGGACGCGATGCGAAGGTGCTTGCCGCAGCGCGGGCACACGCCCAGGAACCAGAGCACGCGGTAGCGCCCGGTCCAGAACAGGTGTGCCAGGAACCCGCCGGCGCATACGCACACCGCCGGCCATGGGTAGTGCGGCGGAACCCACACGGCGTACGGGATGATGCCCCAGAAGAACGCCAGCGAGAGCAGCGCCTTGAGCGCGCGCCCGGGCAGCGGCTGCGGCACCAGCCCCACCCGCGCGGGCGCGGGAGGGTGGGCGGGCAGCGTCACCTGAACGTTGGGAGCCTCGATCGGCGCACTCATCGTCACCTCGCGTATTCGGCCTTTCCCCCAAGATAAGCAATCCGGGCCCGTGCTCCAGTCCTCCCGCTCCGAACGAAAAGGAGGAGCCGCGGCCGGCTCCTCCCCTTCCAACCATCATGCCACGCCCTGGCTCACCACCTCACGGCCAGCAGGCAGGCCTCCGCCCCGCGCTTGCGGCAGCGGGCCTCGTCGGCGGGGCTGACGAAAACGGCCGGCGAATCGCCGGGCTTGAAGCGCTGGGCCAGCTCCTCCACCACGTTGCGGTCCAGCTCGCACGGGTACGGGCTGCGCACCTCTACCGTGCACGAGCGGTCACCCGTCCGCACGTAGCGGAAGCCGCCCACGTCGCTCCCCTCGTGCCGCGTGTGGTAGTCGGCGTCGAGGGTGGAGAGCGCCTCGTGGATGGAGTTCAGCGCCGGCGGAAAGGTGGCCTCCTGCACCAGCCGCCGCCCCACGGCGCCCCGGGACAGGTTCCCCGGCGCGCCGTCCACGGCTCAGCCGACGACCAGGTTCACCAGGCGGTCGGGAACGAAGACCGTCTTGCGCACCTGCTTGTCCTCGATCCACCGGCGCACGTTTTCGTCAGCCAGGGCCGAGTCGCGTGCCTGCGCCTCGCCGATGCCGCGGGCCATGGGCATGCGCGCCCGCACCTTTCCGTTCACCTGCACCACGAACTCCACGGTGTCGGCGACCGCCTTGGCTGCGTCGAACGCCGGCCACGAGGCGGCTTCAAAGATGGAGCCCTCGCCGCCCATCCGCTCCCACAGCTCCTCGGCCATGTGCGGCGCGAACGGCGCCACCAGGCGCACCAGCGGCTCCACCGCCGCGCGTTCGGGCGTGCGGCCGCCCGCGCGGACCACGTTCAGGTACTCCATCATCGCGGCGACGGCGGTGTTGTACGAGAGCGCCTCCAGGTCTTCCGTCACCTTGCGGATGGTGGCGTGAAGCTTCTGCTCGACGTCGCGGTCCAGCTCGCGCTCCTCCGCCGTCAGCGCCGAGTCCCACAGGCGCGTGAGGAAGTTGTACGGGCCGGTGATGCCGCTGTCGCGGAAGTCGCCGCCTTCCTGGTACGGCCCCAGGAACATCAGGTAGGTGCGGAAGGTGTCGGCGCCCCACTCGGCGATGTAGTCGTCGGGAACCACCACGTTGCCGCGCGACTTCGACATCTTCGAACCGTCCTTGACGATCAGCCCGTGCGCGCGGAAGCGGGTGAACGGCTCCTCGAAGTCCACGTGCCCCATGTCCCGTAGGGCCATGGTGACGAAGCGCGCGTACAGCAGGTGCAGCACCGCGTGCTCGTTGCCGCCGATGTAGCTGTCCACCGGCAGCCACGTGCGCGTGATGGCGGGATCGAACGGCACCTGCTCGTTCCCGGCGCTGGGATAGCGCAGGAAGTACCAGGCGCTGTCCAGGAAGGTGTCGCTGACGTCCGTCTCCCGCCGCGCCTTGCCCCCGCACGACGGGCACTCCGTCAGATACCACTCCTCGTGCCGGGCCAGCGGCGAGATGCCGGAGGCGTCGGGCTTGAAGTCTTCCACGAAGGGAAGGACCACGGGCAGCTGGTCTTCCGGAACCGGGACGATGCCGCACTCGTCGCAGTACAGGATGGGGATGGGCGGGCCCCAGTACCGCTGCCGGCTGATCGTCCAGTCGTGCAGGCGGTAGTTGATCCGCTTCTCCCCCACGCCCATCGACGCCAGCCACTCGGTGACGGCGGACTTCGCCTCCCCGACGTCCGTGCCTTCGAACTGGCCGCTGTTCACCAGCCGCCCCGGCCCGGTGTACGCCTCGGCCAGCGGCGTCTGCGCATCGTCCCCCTCGCCCGCCACCACGCGGACGATGGGCAAGCCGAACTCCGTGGCGAACTCGAAGTCGCGCTCGTCGTGCCCGGGCACGGCCATGATGGCGCCGGTGCCGTACTCCATCAGCACGTAGTCGGCGATCCAGACGGGGATCTCCTGCTTCGTGGCGGGGTTCACGGCGTAGCCGCCCGTCCACACGCCCGTCTTGGTCTTGTCGGTCTTCTTGCGCGTAACCAGGTCCTGGGCGGACGCCTGGCGCCGGTACGCATCCACCGCGTCCCGCTGATCTTCCGTGGTGACGCGGTCCACCAGCGGGTGCTCGGGGGCCAGCACCATGTACGTGGCGCCGAACACGGTGTCGGGACGGGTGGTGAACACGCGGATCACCGGCCGCTCGGCCTCCACCTGCGCGCCCTCGTGCCGGTCGTCGGCCACCTTGCGACGGGCGATGGGAAACGCCAGCTCGGCGCCCTCGCTGCGGCCGATCCAGTTCTCCTGGGCCTTGCGCGTGGTGTCGGACCAGTCCAGCGTCTTGAGGTTGTCGAGCAGCTTGCCCGCGTAGTTCGTGATCTTGAAGAACCACTGCGAAAGAAAGCGCATCTCCACCGCGGTGCCGCAGCGCTCGCACTCGCCGCCGATCACCTGCTCGTTGGCCAGCACGGTGTTGCACGACGGGCACCAGTTCACGGGCGCGGCCTTCTTCTCGGCGAGCCCGGCCTTGTACAGCTGCAGGAAGATCCACTGCGTCCACCGGTAGTAATCGGGCGTGGTGGTGTCGACCGTGTGGTTCCAGTCGTACATCAAGCCCACGCGCCGCAGCTGCCGCGTGAAGCGCTCGACGTTGCGGGGGATCAGCTCCGTGGGGTGAATCCCCTGCTTCAGCGCGAAGTTCTCGCTGTGGATGCCGAACGCGTCGAAGCCGATGGGCTCGAACACCTGGTATCCCTGCAGGCGCTTGAAGCGGCCGTAGATGTCGGCCCCCGCGAACGCGTAGATGTTGCCCACGTGAAGCCCCTCGGCCGAGGGGTACGGGAACATCATCAGGTTGTAGAAGGGCTTTTCAGCGGACCGCAGCGCCTCGTCGGTCCACGCGTTGGTGCCCCGCTCGTCCCAGCGCGCCTGCCACTTCCGCTCGACTTCGGCGGGATTGTAGCTGTCGGTATGGTTTCCGTTGCTCATGTTCCGTTCAGACCCCGCGCCCCGATGGATTGCGCCTGCCGATGGTGCCGACTGCAGTTCGAGCCGCCGGCGTCGGTGCGTCGGCGGCTCGCTCCCCTAAACTGCCATTCAGGCGTGTAATCTACAAGGCCTGTCCAGCGCGCTTCCGACCGTGGCGCACGTGGAACGCCAGCAGGGATCGCTGCCCGAAGCGGCATCCCTCCCGATGCCGCGATCAGGATCGCCGCATCGGCACGGGAGCATTGTGGCGCGTGGCCCTGACGATTATCAATGAATGCACTCTCGCCTGGACCCCACCTCGAAAGGAACCATGTCCGCCGCGCGCTCTCTCGGCGCAGCCCTGACGCTCGCAGCCCTGGCCGGCTGCAGAGATTCCACGGGGCCGCGGGATGAGTCCTCGTTCACCGCGCCCATCGTGGGCGTGCCGATGGACGACGTGTTCTACGGCGCGTACCTGGACCACGACCCGGGCACCGGTGCCCGGGACCACGCGTGCGGCCTGAAGTCGTACAACGGCCACGGGGGTGTCGACATCCTGCTGCGCAACTTCCAGGTGCAGGACAAGGGCGTACCGGTGATCGCGGCGGCGGATGGCACCGTGACGTGGGTGAGTGATGGGCTTCCCGACCGGAACATCACGTGGGAGGGCACCAGTGGGTTCGGGAACGCCGTCGAAATCACCCACCCCGGCGGGTTGAGCACGATCTATGGGCACCTCCGCCGCGGCTCGGTCGCGGTCAGCAACGGTGAGAGCGTGCGACGGGGCGCGGTCCTCGGATTGGTGGGCAGCTCCGGCAGGTCCAACTGGCCGCATCTGCACTTCGAGGTGCGCAAAGGCGGAGCTTCGATCGATCCCTTCGCCGGCGACTGCTCGCCGTCGCAAAGCCTGTGGGCGGACCAGCTCCCTTATCAGAATGCGTTCGAGGTGACGGATGCGGGGATTACGGACCAGCCGGGGGCCTTCGCCGTGCTGATCGAGCGTCCGCCAACGCTCAGCACGTTCCCGTTGAACGCCACCGGCTTCCGGTTCTGGCTCCAGGTCGCGAACCAGCCGGCGGCCCAGACCCGGTTCGAGCTGCGCGCACCGGGGGGCGCGCTCAGGAACGCAGGACAGGTGCAGGCCGGTGCCTCGTTCAGCATGCGCTACTTCGTGCTGGACGTTCCGGTGAGTGGCGAACTGATCGAGGCCGGTGCGTGGCAGATCCGGACGTATCAGGGTGACAAGCTCATCCATACCCAGCCCTTCACCCTGCTGCCCGCGGGTGCCGCTGGGGGCCCGGCTACCCCGTCGCTGCGCGGCACCTTCCCCTTCGCCGTGCGGGTGTTCGACCAGCCGCCAGGAGCGGAAGCGCACCCGTAGCGCTCGCCTCCGGGGAACGTTCCGGATGAGCGGAGGCTTGGACGCGCCCCCTTAAGCCGATGAACGGAGAGCCCGGCCCACAACTTCTGTTTCTTCGATCAGCCAGCCGGGAGGCTGGGCCTCAGCTGCGGCGTAGACAGTCAGTAGATCTTGGGCCAAACGCACCCGGGCCGGATATCGAGAGGGCGCGGGAAGCGCATATACCAGACTCAAGATGTGCACGACTCCCTCCGCTACCTCCTGTTCTGGCTGGTCCCCGTACCAGTCGAGCAGCCGTTCCAATGTTTCAAATCGGGGGGATCCCAAGTTGAGGAAGGATGTCAGCCTTCTACTGCTGATCCCGATTTCGGAGGCAACGGCCCGCATGGTACCTGTGCGGAGACGCCCTTGTATAGCCCGCCGAACTTCTTCCTCTTGCGCTAACTCAGCTAATCGGTCGAGATACATTGCTCAGGCTCCCGGCCGAATTGGTTGCCGGCCTGAACTGTGTGAACGTCCCGTGACTTGAGACGGCGTAGGTAGTACGACCTGGACAAAATGCCCACGCGCCTGCAACGCCTCGCATCCGAGGCCGCGTTCAGTGATTCTGTAGAACGTCGGCCCACGGCCGGGTTTACCCGGCCGATCAACCACTTGCTTCACGATAAAGCCGCGTTTTACGAGCCACGCTAGTTCCTCGGAAAGCACGTATTGGCCTGCGATGTAGATCTCACCTGCCGTCATCCAGCCTACTTCATCGAATCGCCTCTTCCCAAGGCTGCGGTTCAGTTGCGTCTGCAGAACAGCTAGTGCACCCCAGCACGCCCTCGGCATGTACAGACTCGCGTCCTCTAGAGCACTGTCCTCCGCTGCCGGAAGTTCCAGCGTTATCGCCTGCTCGCCGATACACACGAGCCCCGACCCCGTGATGCGGTAGAGATTCACCGCCCGTCCCGATCCGCGCTCCCGCACATCGAGCTTTTCAACGTGCCGCATCCGGACCAGGTGGTTGAGCGCGTCGCCGATATACGCCCGTCGCGACTCATCCACTTCGTCAATGAACAGCCATCCGACGACTCCCCGCCGTTTCCACCCATCACGAGCTTGGAGCGTGTGATACAACGTCAGCAGAATCTTCCGCTCTTGGTGCGCTACTAGTGTCACTCGGTCCTCCTCGCCAATGCTCACCGTGGATGCGTTTCCAGCCACGGTAAACCGGATCCGAGTGGGAGGTCAATCCTTTCGCGCCCAATCGTGCGAACACGGACACGTCGGCGTGCACATTTATGGGTCGGATATACCCTTACGGATGTCTTGCCAGTACCGGTGAGAAAAATATACTACCGTTGCTGTCTCCATCGGTGCGCCCTACAATTCGTGACCGCCACCACTCCTCGTACAACGGAGCATGACTCATGAAGCCAAACCACCGCTGGAGAATCCTTCCTATTCTTTTCGCAGCGCTGCTGATCGCCTCGTGTGCTGACGGGCCGACACCCGTCGGCCCAACGGGTTCTGAACTGAGATCAAACGGAGGCCTTGCAGGCGGCGGGCATCGTGACGGGGACACGACATCAGTAGCCACGCAAACTACGGAGGTGGATTCGGCAGGAGGTACCAATCGGAACCCAGGACTCGCAGGCTCCGGGCACTAAGTCAGTATTTTGGGAATTTTTCTACAGGCACCGCTCTCCCATCGTGGGGAGCGGTGTGTTTTTGAAGGCGTTTCAGCAGTTTCGCCACGAGCGCATCGATTTCGCCGCCTTCCGGCGGTACGACGTCTTCGTCTCCGGGCTCGCGGTTCTCAATGCTGTTTAGAAGCGCAGGCGCAGCTTGGAGGATGTACTTATTCCCGGAGCGCGTGGCGATCGCAGCAGCGCGCCCGCCCAACTCACGTGCACGTTCCCACATCTCGAATCCTCGCGCACCTTGGGCCACATGGTAGAGACTCATATCCGACATCTCCTCGCTGTGCGCAGCCAACCTCACTACCTCGGCCGCCGCACGCTCGAAACGCAGTCGATCACGTACTGCGCCGGCGGCGCGAGCAAGGGTCGCCAGGACTAGTATTCGTTCCCGCGTACCTTCTACAAACGGCAAGCACTTCTCTAAAACGGGGAGAGCGCTAGAATAGTATCCCAAGCGCGACAGCAGAAACGCGACATCATGCGCTAGCAATGGGAATCGCGGATGATCGGCAGTGTAAAGCTTCGCTGCTGCTGTCGCTTGGGGCATGGCATCATCATACCGTCCAGACGAGATGCTAACGACTAGAATATCGTGCGTCGCCGATCCGGCCAGCCCATGGAATCCCGCACGCATCGCACAACGGTACCCTCTCGTGAAGTGAACCTCCGCATGTAGGTAATCGCCCTGATTGAAGTAGAGCATACCCCAGCCGAGATGGGCGGTCGCGAGCGCCACTTCATTGTCCGCTAAGCGAGCGAGGCGAATCGCACGCATGAACCATCGCGTCGCCCGTCTTACATCGCCGATTCGACGGGATAGGCGTCCTGCTGTGGCAGAGCGCTCAGGCGAGGCAGGACTGAGCCGAGCCGCGAGTTCACTAAACTGAAGCGCTGTTTCGACGAGCTGGTTCTGCTCCGCCCATTCCCAAACATTAGCTGCGGCGACGGCTAGGTCGTCACTGCGGGCGAGATCGGTCCCCGCCGAGACGGCACGAAGCACTGAAAGCGATTCCACTAGTTCGGGAGCCCAAAGTTCCTCCCTCCACTCCCGCCCACCGACGCGGAACAACCCTCCCCTGGAGTTGCTCGACCGCCAAAGCTCGCAATCGTTAAGAATCTGCCAGAGATCAATGGCTACGCCATCCACGCCCTCATCCAAAATCAGATGAGGCGGCCGCGGAGTTGGCTCGTAGAGGGGACGTTCCGCCCGAATTCTCGGTCTGGCCTGCTTGGCCGGCTTTATAGGCATCGCTCTCGACGCGCGAGTTCCTGAAGGTCGAGCTAACTTTAGTTTCGGTCAACAAAAATAGCCAGAGTCAACAGTGAGCCGACGTTCTCGCATTTCATCTTCTTGATGTGTACAATTTGCTAAAGGCGCGGAAGGGGCCAGAACCTACCGGTATCTCGCGACAGCACCACCACCTCGTGCCCATCCGCCACGAAGGCGCGGGCCAGCAGGGTTCCCACCTGCCCCGACCCGCCCGGCAACACGATCTTCATCCGCCGTTTCTCCTGGCCTGAGGTCATCGGGAGATCGCCGGTGGCGGGGCCGACGGATTGTAGTGACGGTAGATTTCGCTGCCGATCCGCGCGATCAGCAGGTTAGCTGGATTGTCGGTCGCATACGAGGTATCACGGTTCTCGCGAGTCATCACGCAGATCGCGACCGCTGCATCCGGTCCGTACAGAATGCCACAGTCGTTTCTCGCCTGGTCCACGTCGCCGCTCTTGTGCGCCGCCCGGGCGCCGGCCGGAAGCCAGCGGGTGAGCTTGTTCGAGTCCTCGTTCTCACGCAGGATCGCGAGCGCCAGCGAGTCCATCCGCGGCGACACGGCGGTCCCGGCGTGCAGCCGGGCGAACAGCTCCACCGTTTCTTCCGGGGTGGTGACGCCCAGGCCGTACTTCACCGAGCTGTCCATCGCCACGCTGGTGGCGCGGTTGAAGGTCTTGGAGTGGATCTTGGTGTGGGGCAGCCCCAGCGCCTCCATCTTCGTCCACACGGTGCGGATGTTCAGCTTTTCGAGGAGCAGGTTGGTGGCCGTGTTGTCGGAGATGATGATCATCAGCCGGGCCGCGTCTTCCACCGTCAGCTGCAGCCCGGGATGGAAGTGCTGAAGGACGCCGCTGCCCCCCACCCGGTCGCGCGCCAGCATCGACAGCGGCTCGTCCAGCCGCATGGTTCCCTTCTCCACCTCGTCCAGCAGCGCGACCAGGACGGCCACCTTGATCAGCGAGGCACTGGAGAACGTTTCGCCGCCGCGGATGGAGAGGGATTCCCCGGTCGCCAGGTTCCGCACGCTGACGCCCACGATTCCCTGGTAGCCCGCGGAGGCATTCTCGATGGTGCGCCGGAGCGCGGCCGTGTCGGTGGAGGCGCGCGTGGAGCCGGCCTGTGCGGCGGCGGGCGCGCAGGCGGGGAGCAGGGCCAGCGCCAGGAGCAGGGCGAGTCGGATCAGCGGCATGGGCGTGTGTGCGTCGGGGCGGAAGAGGATGCGAGGGCAAGATGGAGCGTTGCGCATCCGCTGTCCACCGCGCCCTGTGGGGCGAACCGAAGATGAATCCGCAACGGGTTGTGGTTCAACAGCTTAGGAATCCGTCCAGACCGAAGGTGTTGCGCCTGCCGGACCGCGGGCGTAAGATGGCGTCCGTCTCAAACGCACTCGCTTCTGCGATTCGCTTCGGTGCCGCCGCGGCCGTCCCTGGCAGGGGATGCCCCCCGGTGATCCGGTTCCTGGCACCGATCTGTCGAACCCGAACTCCCGCAACACAGATGGCCTGGTCACCCCGGAACGCGCTCTGCGCGCTCGTGCTCGTATTTCTGTCCGCGCCGGTGTTCGTCGCCGCACAGGAAGGCCCGCGCTCCGTCCGTTCGGCGGGGCCCCGCTTCAGCATCGAGGCTCGGCGCGATTCCGTGGTGAGCATGGCCCGGCAGCAGCTCGGGCGGAGGTACGTGTTCGGTGGCACCAGCCCGCGCGGCTTCGACTGCAGCGGCTTTACGCAGTACCTGATGCGTGCCTTCGGGGTGGAAACGCCGCGGACGGCGGCGCAGCAGGCGCGGGCGGGCCAGGAGGTGCCGCGCGACCGGTCGCTGCTTCGCCCGGGCGACATCCTCACCTTCGGGCGGGGCGGCCGCGTGACGCACGTGGGCGTATACGTGGGCGAGGGGCGGTACGTGCACGCCAGCAGCGGCCAGGGGCGCATCGTGGAAAGCAGCCTCGACCGGCCGCAGTCCAACCTGGTGCGCGCGTGGATGGGCGTTCGTCGCTACATCCGCGGCGACAGCGCCGAAACGCGGGCGGTGGCGCAGGCAGCCCCCGCGCCCCAGCCCAGCACCCGCCCCGTCGCGCCGAAACGCCGCGGCTGAGCACGGACGCTGTGGAAACATCGAAGCCGGCCCGAGGGGGGCCGGCTTCTTCGTTTGTGCGCATCACCAAGATCCGCCGCTCCCTGCCGTCCCCTGCCGTCCCTCGCCAAAACCTGTCATCCAGAGGCCCGAACTCACCGCACTCACCCGCACATGCCCCTATGCCGGGCCGACGGACCTAGCCTGAACCACGTAACAGCCTGGGCGCGGCAGCGACACCGAGTATTGGGGCTCGGAACCTCGTGTGAGGGTGGGCCGAGCCGTGGGAATCCCAACCAGAAGCCAGCCCCCCCGGCCCTGCACGGGTGATGGGATCCCACCCCGAGGTGGCCCCGGCCCCCGCGGGCGAATGAATTCGCTGCAACGACCACACGAAGTCCGCCTTCGCGGACTGGCTTGCTCTGGTGCACTCGTCGAGACCGGGGCGCGACCTTGCTGTGGATCTGACCGCGTTGTTCGATCGCTTTAGTAGGGGCGGCGGGGCACGTCCGCGGGGAGCCGAATGTCCGGGCGCAGCACTTCGCCGGTGACGGGATCGATGCGGGCACCTGTGTCCGGAAAGTCCAGTGCCGAGAGCGAGTCGGCCAGGGCAGCGGCGCGGCCGGTGTCGTCCGCCTGCACCTGGCCCGGTGGCATTTGGCGCGTGGACCGGAGCTGGCCTGAGAGCACGCGGCCCTCGTCGTCGAGCACCGCGCAGGCGATGGCGCTACGGTTCAGCGGCTCTACCAGCGAGAACGGCCCGTACGTCAGCAGGTTGCCCAGCGAGTAGAACACCAGCGCGTCGTCCCGCCACTCCACAGCCCGCATCACGTGGGGCCCGTGCCCGACCACCAGGTCCGCGCCGGCGCCGGTGGCCGCACGCGCAAACGCGACGACGTTGCCGCGGTCTTCGCCGTAGAAGATCTCGCGCCGGTCGGGCGTGCGCTGGTGCCCGCGGCCCTCGGCACCCATGTGCATGGTCACCACCAGCCGGGGCCAGCGCTCCGCGGCCCGGCTCACGTGGCGGCGCACGGCGGCGAGGTTCCGCGGGTCCGGCCCTGCCCACTGCGCGAAGCCCAGGAACGCCACGGTGTCGCCCTCCGCAGTGGCGACCACGGTGGCCAGGGTGTCGGCCCCGGTCACGTGTGCGCCGGCGCTCTCCAGGCTGCGGATGGTGTTGCGTCGGCCTACGTCGCCATCGTCCCGCGCGTGGTTGTTGGCGACGTTGGCGACGACCTCGGCTCCCTCAGCCACCTGCCGCAGTGCGTCCGCTGATGCTTGGGGCGAGCGGAAGGCGTAGCATGCCGTAGACCCGGGCGCGCACTTCCGCCGGTTGATGGGCCCGTCCCCGATCGCGCCCTCCACGTTCCACAGCACGATGTCCGCGTCTGCGACCAGAGGGCGAAGCGGCTCGATGAGCGAGTCGGGCGGCGGCAGCGCGGGAACGCGCCGGCCCAGCCGCGCCCGCGCGGTGTGCACCCACGCGGTGTCCAGGTTGGTCCCCAGCGTGATGTCTCCGCCCGCGCAGATACGCACGCCCACCGTGTCGGCGCGCACGGGAGCGGGCGGCTGGCCCGGGCGAGCCGCCTGGGCGGCGGCGGGCGCGGCGAGGGTTGCGTTCAGGGCGGCGGCCAAGAGGGGGAGCGCCAGGGTCTGCGTGAGTGCCATGACGATGGTTCCGGGGCAGGCTGTGCACGGGCGAATGAATTCGCTGCAACAAACACACGAAGTCCACCTTCGTGGACTACCGGCTTTGGGATGGTTCGGGTTCCAGGTGCGCGCCTTTGATTGGGCGCTACGCGGCGCGTGGGCCGGCTCCGTTTTCGTCGCGCCGTGGAAGCTCCAGGGCCGGATGGGTGTTGCCCGCCGCGTGGTGCTCGGGCTGGTGCAGCACGTAGTTGCGCACCTTCTCGACGTGGTAGGGCGATACGGTGAAGGCGCCGTATCCGCCCTGCCATTTGAAGGCCGTTCGCAGCCTCTGCCCCACCAGGTGCGACGACGAGCCTTTCACCTGCTTCACCAGGTCGGCGACCGAGACGGTGGTCGGGAAGCGGACCAGCAGGTGCACGTGATCCTGCACGCCCCCGAACGCCTCGACGTTGGCGCCCAGCTTTACGCACTCGGCGCGAATGCACTGGTCGATCGCCTCCATCAGCCATGGCGTGATCAGCGGCGCACGGTTCCACGTGGCCCAGGTGACGTGCAGGTACAACTGGGTGAAAGGCTCCCGCATATCCCACTCCCGAGAAGAGGTGGAGTCGCGCCACACACCTGCCGAAACACGAAAGCTCGTAGTCCACGAAGGTGGACATCGTGTGGTTGTTGCAGCGAATTCATTCGCCCGTGCGGGCCTGGGCTCACTCCCCAGGCGAGGAACAAGACCGAGGCCCATGGTCGGTGTCGCTGCCGCGCCCGGGTAAAGTGGCTTCCGCGGCAAGATCCCACGGTGCATGGTATGCAACTGCGGGCCGGTCAGTGCGCTCGGGCCTCTGGATTACAGATTGCGCTCGGCCTGAGTATGGTGCGATCGACCCCAGAAAGCAGCACTCGAAGGAAGGGAAGAGGCCAGGGCGCGCCCCATCACCGAAGCCACACGACAGCAGGCCAGTCCACGAAGGTGGACATCGTGTGGTCGTTGCAGCGAATTCATTCGCCCGTGCGGGCCTGGGCTCACTCCCCAGGCGAGGAACAAGACCGAGGCCCATGGTTCGGTGTCGCTGCCGCGCCTAGGCTGAGAGGCGATTCAGGCTAGATCCTTCGCCCCGCGGAGTCTGCACTACGGGTGAGTGCGGTGCGCTTGGGGCTCAGGATGACAGGCTGCCACCGCGTCCGCTGCTACCCACCTCGCGTCCGCTGCTACGGCGCATCCGCTACGCTCAGCCGCCGCACGATCGCATCACCCGCGGCCTGCGTTCCCAGCGTCCCACCCAGATCCGTGGTCGCCTCGCCGGCCAGGATGCAGGCGCGCACCGCGTCTTCCAGCTTCGCGGCTTCGGCGGGGCGGCCCAGGTGCTCCATCATCAACCCCGCGGTGAGGATGGCGGCGAAGGGGTTGGCCAGGTTCTTTCCCGCGATGTCCGGCGCCGACCCGTGCACCGGCTCGAACAGGCCGATCCGCCCCGGGTGGATGTTCCCGGACGGCGACAGCCCCAGCCCGCCGGCCAGCTGAGCCCCCAGGTCCGACAGGATGTCGCCGAACAGGTTGCCGGTGACGATCACCTGGTATCGCTCCGGGCGGCGCACCATGTCCATGGCCAGCATGTCGACGTACAGCGCCTCGCTCTCGATGTCGCCGTACTCGGCCGACACGAGCTTGAACACGCGCCGCCACAGCCCGCCCGCGAACTCCATCGCGTTCGCCTTGTCCGACATCGTCACGCGCGTCAGGCCGTTCCGCCGCGCGTACTCGAACGCCGCCCGGATGATGCGCTCCACGCCCTTGCGGGTGTTCACGTCTTCCTGGATGGCCACTTCGTCGGGCGTGCCCTGCTTGAAGGTGCCGCCCATCCCCACGTACACGCCCTCGGTGTTCTCGCGGAAAATGACGAAGTTCACGTCCTCCGCCCGCTTGTCGCGAAGGGGCGTCAGCCGCTCGTGGAACAGGCGCACGGGGCGAAAGTTCACGTACAGGTCCAGCCGGAAGCGCATTCCCAGCAGGATCTGGCGCGCGTGCTCGTTTCCCGGCACCCGCGAGTCGCCCAGCGCGCCCAGCAGGATGGCCTGGTAATTGGACTGCAGGTCGGCGAACTCGGCGTCGGTGATGGCCTCGCCGGTTTCCAGGTAGCGGTCGGCCCCGTGCGGCCACTCCACCAGGTCCAGCTCGAAGCCGGTGCCTTCCGTCACCGCGCGGAGCGCCTTCACCGCCTCGCGCGTGACTTCCTTGCCCACGCCGTCACCAGGAATCACCGCCACTTTCGCCATCTCTCGAGCTTTCATGCTGGGGGACATTGCCTGATGGAGCACCGAAGGCGCGGAAGCTAGGCGCGGCGGCGGCAGCGCGGCAAGCACGCCCGCGACGCCACGGCGATCCCGTGGCGAGGCGTTTGCACCCGCCGGGGTGGAACGCGAACTCCCACACCGAGGTGGACGATGGACCAGGACCAGGGTGGCGATGGCACGCTGCGCGACGTGGAGGACACGGCGGCGCGGGTGGCACGCGAGGCAGCGGGCTCGCTGGACGAGAACGTCCGGGCGATGAACGGCGGCCAGGAGACGGACTACGCCTTTCGCCTGCCGCCCGACATGGCCGAGGCCGACCGCATCCGCGGCGCCGACGACGTGGACCTGATGAACCGGCAGGCGAACGTCGCCGAAGGGCAGCGGCAAGCCGCCCAGCTGCTGCAGGAAAACGCCGAGCGGCTGCGCCAGACGGGCCAGGAGCTCAGGCGGACGGAAAGCGCCGTGCGCGACAACCGCGGGGACGTGGGCGACATCCAGGACAACGTCCGCGCACTGGGCGACCAGCTCTCCGACGTGAGCAACCAGATCGCCCGGACCGAGGTCCCGCAGGTGGACGGGCCCGCGGACGGGAGTGGGGACGGGGACGCGCGGGGCTGAGCGCCGGAACGGGACGTGCACCGGGACGCGCCCGGCTGCAAACGCAAATCGACCCATCTCAGGAGGAACGGATGGACCAGAACGATCGCAACCAGGGCAACGAAGACACGCGCAACGCCGAAGCGCACGTCCGCAACGCGCACGAAAACCTCGAGGCGCTGCAGGACCAGGCCCGCCGCGTAGAAGCGACGGCGCCCGACACCGACCAGCCCGTCGAGGGCTTCCGCGTGGATGGCATGGGCGGCGAAGACGCGTCGCAGGCCAACGACAACCTTCGCAACGTCCAGGAGAACACCGAGGCGCTGCGGGACCAGGCGCGCCGGGTAGAGGCATCGACCCCGGACGACATCAACCGCACCGGCCCGCAGAACGGCTGAGGCGCCTGGATGGAGAGTGGGGCGGCGGATCACACGGTCCGCCGCCCCGCTCTTTTTCGTCGCAGCCCGGCCGCCGCGCGGGCTAGCACTGCGCTTGCGAGAGGGAGGGCGAGAGTGTCCCGCGCAACGCGGAACGGCGGATATCCACTGAGGAGAAGCACATGCGCTGGCAAGGCGGACGACAAAGCTCCAACCTCGAGGACGGCCGCGGGCGCGGCGGCGGAGGCGGGATGGCGGCGGGGGGCGGCATCGGAGCGCTGGTCCTGGGCCTGCTCTACTACGCGCTGACCGGCGACTCGTCCGGATTGCAGCAGGCGGCGACGCCCCAGGCGGAGCCGGCTCCCACGCAGACCACCGCCCAGCAGGACTCGATGTCGCAGTTCGTGTCGGTGGTCCTGGCGAGCACCGAGGACGTGTGGCGCGGACTCTTTCAGCAGTCGGGCGAAACCTACGAAGAACCCAAGCTGCGGCTGTTCACCGGCCGCGTGCAGTCGGCGTGCGGCGGGGCGAGCGCCGCAGTGGGGCCGTTCTACTGCCCGGCGGACAAACGCGTGTACATCGACCTGAGCTTTTACGAGCAGCTGCGGCGCGACCTGGGCGCGCCCGGCGACTTCGCCCAGGCGTACGTGATCGCGCACGAGGTGGGGCACCACGTGCAGACGCTGCGGGGCATCTCACAGCAGGTGAACGCGGCCAGCCAGCGGGTGAGCGAGGAAGAGGCCAACCAGCTGTCCGTGATGCAGGAGCTGCAGGCCGACTGCTACGCCGGCGTCTGGGGCCACCACTCGCAGCAGCAGCGGAAGTGGCTGGAGACGGGCGACGTGGAAGAGGCGCTGGGGGCGGCGACGGCCATCGGCGACGATGCGCTGCAGGGGCGCCAGGGGGACGTCAGGCCAGAAACCTTTACCCACGGGAGCAGTGCACAGCGGGTGCGCTGGTTCCGCCAGGGCTTCGAATCGGGCGACGACCGCTCGTGCGACACCTTCAAGGCGGAACGACTCTAGAAGGGGATCGAGCGGAGGAACGACGCGGGGCTGCCTGGAACGGGCGGCCCCGCGTTCGTTTCCCGGGAGAAGCCGACGTGCGGGAGCGGTGCTGCGGCACGGGCGGCACGTTCGTTGTCAATCCCCCGAGGTCTTGGCCGAAACCCATCCACCGGACCCGTCGTGTGAGCGTAAGCAGAACCATTCGCGGTGACGATGCCGGCGGGCGGCTGACGGCCCGGCCCGGGCAGCCGACCCGGGCCGTGGAGCCGGGGCTGCACCGGCTGGGGCTGGATCCGCGCCGAGACGCCCTGCTCTACGTTCCCGCCGGGTACGACGCCGCGCGGCCGGCGCCACTGGTGGTGATGCTTCATGGCGCGGGGGGCAGCGGGCAGAACGCCCTGCGCATCCTGCAGGGGCTGGCCGACGAGGCCGGGCTGGTGCTGCTGGCCCCCGATTCGCGCGACCAGACGTGGGACGTGATCGTGGGCGGCTTCGGCCCCGACGTGGCGTTCATCCAGTCGGCGATGGAGGCGACCTTCGACCGGTGCGCCGTGGACCCCGCGCACGTGGCGGTGGAGGGATTTTCCGACGGCGCCTCGTACGCCCTGTCGCTGGGCCTCGCCAACGGCGACCTGTTCACCCACCTGATCGCGTTCTCACCCGGCTTCGCGGCGCCCCCGGCCCAGCGGGGCGCGCCGGAGATCTACGTGTCGCACGGCCGGGCCGACCGGGTGCTGCCCATCGACGCGTGCAGCCGCCGCCTTGTGCCCCGGCTGACGGCGGCGGGCTACGCGGTGAACTACCACGAGTTCGACGGCGCGCACACGGTTCCGCCCGACCTGGCGGCGGAGGCGGTGGCGTGGTTCCTGGGCCGGGAGCCCGCGGCGGAGCAGCCGCCGCTGACCTGAGGCGGGCCGCGTTTTGGGCGGATCGGCAGGGCGCGACAGGAGATCGCGATGGGGGGCTTCACAAGCGGGCGCCGCGCTGGTATATTCGTCGCCCCGCACCGACCGAAGCGTGGCAGGACGCGCGACACGGCGACGCGGCGGGGGCTTGCGCAGGCGGCCGGGTGGATGTAAATTCTGCGGCTGCAAGCAATTAGGCACCGATAGCTCAACTGGCAGAGCAGGGGACTCTTAATCCCAAGGTTGTAGGTTCGATTCCTACTCGGTGCACTGCGCGCCCATAGCTCAGCTGGATAGAGCGTCTGACTACGGATCAGAAGGTCGGGAGTTCGAATCTCTCTGGGCGCACCTTCCGGTGTTTGACAATTTGCTCCTGTGGCGGAACTGGTAGACGCGCTAGATTCAGGATCTAGTGGGCGCAAGCTCGTGGAGGTTCGAGTCCTCTCGGGAGCATGATGGATGCAGGGCCCCGTTCGTCTAGTGGCCTAGGACATGGCCCTCTCAAGGCCAAAACACGGGTTCGATTCCCGTACGGGGTACTTTTTGCAGAACGTGTCGCGGGGTGGAGCAGCCTGGTAGCTCGTCGGGCTCATAACCCGAAGGTCGCGGGTTCGAATCCCGCCCCCGCTATGAGGGTCGCCTAGCTCAGCTGGTCCAGAGCGCTCGCTTCACACGCGAGAGGTCGTAGGTTCGAATCCTACGGCGACCACTGCTGGTGTAGTACGGAGTGCGGGCATAGCTCAGTTGGTAGAGCGCAACCTTGCCAAGGTTGAGGTCGCCAGTTCGAATCTGGTTGCCCGCTCTGTAGGTCGGTAAGCCCACTTAGCTCAGTTGGTTAGAGCATCTGACTGTTAATCAGAGGGTCCCAGGTTCGAGTCCTGGAGTGGGCGCTCTCGTCGGGATGGTTGGTTCGGTTCGGCATGCTGCCCCTTGGTGTAACTGGCAACACGTCTGACTCTGGATCAGAAGAGTCCAGGTTCGAGCCCTGGAGGGGCAACTCCCAAACGCCCGGATCGCGCAAGCGGTCCGGGCGTTTCGTCGTCTATCCCACCGGTGGTTCCGATCCGACGCCCCCCGCGGGAGCGGGTGAACCCGCGGCTGGCGCGTGGCGGGGCATCAACCGCACGCGCACCTCACCAGCCGGAGCGCGAGTGTCATCCCGACGGAGCGGCCACGGCCAACCCTGAGGGTGCACCGCCGACCGCAGCGACCGAGGGATCCGCCACACACCAACCGAAGCGCACCATTCCATCCGGCTCACCCGGCCCTGCTCTACCAGGTCGCGCCACCCACCCAATCACCACACAAAAGCTTGTAGTCCACGAAGGTGGACTTCGTGTGGTTGTTGCAGCGAATTCATTCGCCCGTGCAGCCCCGAGGGCGCGCCATTCCCGTGGCTTCCGGCCGCGAGGCGTGGCTCGCCCACGTCCGAGGCCCAGGCTGTGTGCCCGCTGCCGCGCCCGGGCTGATTCGTGGTTCAGGCTAGATCCTTCGGCCCGCGACGGTCGTGCTACGGGCAGCTGCGGCGCGCCTGGGCCTCAGGATGACAGGCTTTCGTGCGCACCGAAGTTTCGAAGTGTACCCCCTCTCCCACGCTGTTTGTGGGAGAGGGTGGCACGCGTGTCAGCGCGGCCGGGTGAGGGCTCCTACCAGGAGAGCCGCACGCCCGCGTTGATGACGCGGCCCTCCAGCGGCGCCCAGGCGTCCGTCGTCCAGCGGCGCTCGGCGGAGCGCGCGGGGAGCACGAGCGGCTGCCACCGCGTCTGCCGCGCATCCAGCAGGTTCTCGCCGTTCACGAACACGCGCGCACGGCCGATTGTGCGCTCCGCCAGCATCCCGACGACCAGGTACGGCCGGCTCTGGTCGCGATACGGGTTGTCCTCCAGCGACTGCAGACCCGTGTAGTACAGCTCCAGCCCGAGCCTTCCCCGCCCCTCCGCTTCCCACATGGCCACCAGCCCCGACTGGTGCCGCGGTGTGAGCGGCACAGTGCGCCGTTCGCTCGTCCGGAACTGCGGCTCGGTGGCGCGCACGTAGGTGTGCGTGGCCGTTACGTGCCACGGCTCGCGATGGTACCGCAGCAGCGCCTCCGTTCCCCACGTGCGGGTTTCGCCGGGGACGTTCACCAGCCCCAGGTCCGTCGTCAGCTCCGGGACCACGAGCTGAAGCGCATCGTCGACGACGGACCCGAACACGCTCGCGTTCAGCTCCAGGTCGCCGAGCGTCCGGCCGACGTCCAGCGAGGCGCCCCGGGCTCGCTCGGCCTTCAACCCCTCCAGCGGCCGCAGGGGCGCCAGGCCGATCGCCTCCGTCTCTTCCGTGAACGGCGTCGGCGCGTAGTAGCCGCCGCCCGCGGACGCGCGGACGTTCCACCCCGCGCCTGGACGCACCAGCGCGGAGACGCGCGGGCTGACGAAGGTGCCATACTCGCTGTGCCGGTCCACGCGGCCGCTGGCCGTTACGCCGAGCCACTCGGCAGGGTGCCAGTCGTCCTGCGCGAACAGGGAGGGGATGGCGAACGTGTAGTCGAAGCCGGGCACGTCGCGCGCGGCGTACGCCTCGCGCTGCAGGGCCGCGCCCACGACGAGCGTGTGCGCGCCCCGCGTCCACGCCGCCGATCCCTCGCCGAACCAGGTGGCGTGCCGGTCGCGCTCGCGCACCTCGCCGAAGCGGTGGTCGTGCCGCTGCCCCATCGCCGACGCGCGGACGTTCAGCAGGGCGCCACCGGTGAGCCAGCGGGCGACGAGGCCCGCGTCTGCCCGGCGCGTGCGCAGCTCTTCGGCGAAGCGCGCCCCGCCGGGGATCTCCCCGCCACCGTTTCGGTCCTCGGCCGTCGCGCCGACGGTGACGAAGAGCGAGCGGCCCTGCCCGTCGTCCCAGAACAGCCGCGGGCGCACCACGCCGCGGGCGTACGAGGGAAGATCTGCCCAGCGGTCGCCGTCCACGTCCGCCGTCCGCTGCCCGTGCGCCCCGCCCAGGAAGGTGTAGCCCCAGCGACCGCTCAGCGCGCCGGACGACCAGAGCACCGCATCCGCCCCGCCCAGCGTGGTGGCGTTCAGCAGGAGCTCGCGATCGTCCGCCGGGCGGCGCGAAACGAGGTTCACCACGCCGCCAAGCGCGGACGCGCCGTACAGCGCCGACGCCGCGCCCTTGATCACCTCCACCTGCCCCAGGTCCATCGGCGGAATCTGCAGCAGGCCCAGCGACCCGCTCTGGCCCCCGTACAGCGGCAGCCCGTCCGAGAGCACCTGCGTGTACCGCCCGCGCAGCCCCTGCACCCGGACGTTGGCGCCGCCCAGCGAAGGCGAGGTGGTCTGCACCCGCAGCCCGCTCGTTTCGTTGAGCATCATCGAAACGTCGCCGGGCGTCATCATCATCTTCTCCTCCACCTCCTCGCGCGCCAGCACCTCCACGCGAACCGGCGCATCCTCGATGCGCTGCTCACTGCGGGTGGCGGTCACGATCACCGCCTCCAGCTCTTCGGCCTCGTGTTCGTGCTCGTCCTCGGCCGGGGCGAGGGCGACGGTTATGGTCGTGTCGCGATGGGTGTTGATGGCCACCGACGCGGGCTCGAGGGCTTCGGCGGAAACGTTCAGGCGGTGGCGGCCGGGGAGCAGGCGAAGATCTGCGCGCCCGGCCGGGTCCGTTCGCCACGAGCGGCTCTCGACCCGCACCTCCGCGGCGGAGATGGGGTTGCCGCCGGAGGTGACGGTGAGGGAAACCGTAACGGAGTCCGGCGCCGTCTGCGCGCGCGCGTCCGCCGGGGCGAGCAGAGCCGTGAGCAGGGGGAGGGCGATCAGGAACGTGAAGCGAGCGGACATGTCTGCGCGGCGGCCCGGGATCGGTGATGCGAGTTGGAAACCGGGCCAAACTTACATTGCCGCGCGTACTTACGCGACCACGGCGGCCGCGTGGATCAGGCTTCGTCGTTCTCTCGTGCGGTCTGGTAGCAGGCAAGACGGACGCTGTCCCGTTGTGCGGACGCCGGGTACTCCACGCAGCGCACCTCCTGGCTCGCGTCCACCGAGTGCATCTCGCACCTGCGCTCGGCGCGATGGAGAGGCTCCGATCTGCCTCCGCAGATCTGATAGCAGAACATGCGATCGAAGTTTGGGATCACCAGGATCACCTGTTCCCTCCGCGTGGTCGCCGCCAGTTGAAAGCGGCCCTCCCCGTCCGTGACGGCGCTCACGGCGGGGCGGGCGCACGTGGAGTCGTTGTCCGCGGTGGAGAGCAGAACCCGCGCGCCCGGGATCGGGGTACGGTCATCGTGAATGTACCGCCCCTCGATGGCCGGAGAGAGCGTCACGGTATTGGGGATGGGGATGCAAGCGGCGGCACCGGCCAGCACGGTGAAGCCGATGAGAAATGGAAGAACCGCACGTCGTTCAGCCATGGGCGTCTCCTGCGTTACGGGACAAGGGCCGCCCGGCGCCAGCGGCGGACGGAGTTGATCAGCCAGATTTCCTCGGCGCGGACGAGGTCGTCCGGGCGGATGACGCGCTCGCGGATCTCGCCGCGCGCCAGCAACTCCGCGCGCAATACGCCGGGAAGCAGGCCGCTCTCCAGCGGGGGCGTCCAAAGCGCGCCACCGATGCGGACGATGAGGTTCGCGATCGTGCATTCGGTGATCTCGCCGCGCTCGTTCACCAGCAGCACGTCTTCGCAGTCGGGTCGCGTGGCCGCTCGGCTCTCGTACAACGCGCGGCTCGTGGTCTTGTGGTACAGCAGCGGATCGTGGCTGTCGACCGGCTCCAGCGCAATCGAAACGCGGACGGGCTCGGGTGATGACTCCAGCGGCGCGCTTTCGACGGTAATCAGCCCGTCGCGGGCGAGCGTCAGGCGAGACCGCATCGGGCGACTCGTGAACGTACCCGCGGCGCGGGCCAGGGACTGGATCACCGCCTCGCGATCGAACGGGAAGTCGAAGTACTCCGCGGAGCCGGCGAGCCGATCGAGATGGCCGTCCAGCAGGTACCATCCGCCGTCCGGCTCCCACAGCAGCGTTTCGAGCAGGTCGAACCCGGCGGGCGCGCGGCGGGCGAAAGCGGCCTTCGCCAGGCACTCGCGGTATTCGGCGGATGCGTCGGAATCGAACGTCACCCCGCTGCCGACACCCAGTTCCACCTCACCGGTGGCGTGATCGAGCACCAGCGTGCGGATCGCCACACTGAACGCCGACTCCCCGGGCGACGCGAAGCCGATGGCGCCGCAGTACACGCCACGGAGCGCATCCTCCAGCTCGGCGATGATCTCCATCGTCCGCACCTTGGGCGCGCCAGTTACGGATCCGCAGGGAAACAGCGCGCCGAAGATCTCCGGGAGCCCCGCGCCGGGCCGCAGCCGTGCGCGTACGGTGGAGGTAAGCTGATGCACCGTCTCGTATCGCTCGGGCTGAAACATCCGCTCCACGCGCACGCTGCCGAACTCGGCCACCCGGCCGGCGTCGTTCCGCAGCAGGTCGACGATCATCAGGTTCTCGGCGCGGTCCTTGGGCGAGGCAGCCAGCTCCGCGGCGAGCGCGCGGTCCTCGTCCGGCCACCTGCCGCGCGGCCGGGTTCCCTTCATCGGCCGAAGCTCCAGGTCGCTAGCCGTGGCGTGAAAGAACAGCTCGGGCGACGCGGACAGGATGGAGAAGCCGTCCAGCCGCAGGAACGCGCAGAACGCGGAGCGCTGCGCCAGGCAGAGACGCTCGTAGAAGGCCAGATCGTCTCCTCGAACGTCCGCACGCAGCCGGGCGGTGAAGTTCACCTGGTAGGTGTCGCCGGCCGCGATCAGGAAGCGGATGCGTTCGATCCGATCGCGATATTCGTCCTCCGAAATGTCCATCCGCCACGGACCTAGATCCACGTCCGCCGCGTCACCGAACGCCGGCTTCACCTCTTCGCGCCGGGCGTAGAGGGCGAACCAGGCGAGGGGAAGGCGCGGATCGGGCGGGCGGGTGACGAGGGCGGGGTCGAACGCGGGCGCGGCCTCGTACGCCACGAATCCGGCGGCGTGCAGGCCCGCGTCCACCGCGCGCTGGACGGCGGCGAGAACCGGCCGCACCTCGTCGACGGTCTCCGCCCGGAGGACGCGCTGAAAATCCGCGAAGCGCAGGGAACGCGCGCCGCGCTGCGGATCCAGCGAATCGAAGCGAATGACGGGCGGGGCGGCCACGGGCGGATGGGATGAGGAGACGGCTCGCCGGATCGCCGAGACCCGGTCGATGAGTCAGCCGGCGGCGGGGCTCAGCTCGATCTCGTAGTCCAGCCGCGTGTCGGGCGCCAGCGAGCCTGCGACGGAACAGTACTTCTCGAACGAGAGCTGCACCGCGCGCTCCACGTGTTCGCGGGGCGAATCGGACGCGAGGCGATAGGTGAGCACGGCCTCCGTCAGCCGGCGCGGCGGATTGGGCGCGCGGGAGAAGCGCACCGAAACCGACAGCGACGACGCGGGCGTGCGGCGCTTCTCCAAGTAATCCACCACGTCGATGGCGGAACAGGAGGCGAGCGCGATCACCAGCGCGTCCACCGGGCTGGGCGCCGCCTGCGCGTCACCGTCCACCGTGAGCGTCGCCCCGCCGGCGCGCCCGCCGCGGTAACGCATGCCGCCCTCCCACACCACCTCGATCGGGTACTCCGCGGGCACTCCCTCGGGCATCTCGGTCTCTCGAAAGCAATAACGGAAAAACGCCCGCCCCGGCGCGGGGCGGGGCGGGCGGCGCCGCGAATACCGGTCCGCTCAGTACCGCGGCGGCGGCGGCCCGCCGGATGGCGGCTGCTGCGGGTCGCGCGGCTTGGTGCGGCTGGTGGCGGATATGATGCCAATGCCGATCATCACGATCACGCCAGCGCCAATCCACATCGTGGGCACATCCAGCAGGTGCGCGATGAACGCCAGGCCGATCACGAAGATCACGAATCCCACGAGGTACGTTCCGAAAGCCGACATTGTCGTTCTCTCCGCGTTGGTGTGGCCGCGTGTAGCGGCGCGGTCCACAAGCCACCGATGCACGAGAGGTGCCGGAGCGGGACGGGCGCTGCTATGCCCGGCCGATCGCCTCCACGTGCGCCGCCGCCAGCGCCGACAGCCAGCCGTGGATCGCGCCGTTGCTCGCCAGGGCGCGGCCGGTGACCAGCGGCTCGTGAGCATCACCCGGCCAGCCGGTGACGCGTCCCCCGGCCTCGTGCACCAGCAGCATTCCCGCGGCCACGTCCCATGGCGACAGGCCCACCTCGAAGAAGCCTTCCACCTTTCCCGCGGCCACGAACGCCAGGTCCAGCGCCGCGCTGCCGGCCCGGCGGACGTCGTGGGTGCCGCGCACCGCATCCGCCACCAGCCGCATGTACGCGTCAAGGTTTCCCTTGCCGCTCTTGAACGGAAACCCCGTCGCCAGCAGTGCCCGCCGCGCGTCCGTCACATCGGATACGCGGATCGGCGCGCCGTTCAGAAAAGCGCCGCCCCCGCGCGCGGCGTGGTACACTTCGCCCAGCAGCGGCGCGTGGATGACGGCTACGGCCATGCCATCGTCGTCCGCGAAGCCGATGCTGGTGCACACGAACGGATGGCCGTGGACGAAGTTCGTCGTTCCATCCACCGGGTCCACGTACCAGCGCCGGCCCCTGTGCACGTGGGTCGACGACAGCTCCTCGCCCACGACGGTGTCGCCCGGAAAGGCGGCCAGGATGCGCTCCGCGACCAGGCGCTCGGCAGCTTCGTCCACCGCCGTCACCAGGTCTGCCCTGCCCTTTTCGCGCACCTCGGCCGCACCGCCCCGCGCGGTGATCAATGCCGCCGCGCCCGCCGCCGCATCCAGCGCCACCGCCAGCTCGGCCGCGAACGGCCCCGTATCCATCGTCACGAAAGGGAACTCCCGGGTGCCGCCGCCGGTACGCAAATCCGCCCGCAAGGGGCCGCACCGCACCCATGGTGGCGCGGCGCGGGGGCATTCTGTACATTGCGCCGCCCACACGCAAGCACGTCCGCACGCTGTCAGTTGCGGCCCATCGCCGCACCGCCGGTCGGACGAACGTTTATCCGGCTTCCCGGCCCCACACCCATCCACGCGATTCGGCATGAGCAAGCGACTCTCACCCCAGTACGGCGGCGGCGGAACCCTCGCCGACGACCCGATGCGCGGCCACGCCTCGCAGGACACCCGGTTCTTCGGGCATCCGCTCGGCCTGTCGACGCTGTTCTTCACCGAGATGTGGGAGCGGTTCTCGTTCTACGGCCTGCGCCCGCTGCTGGTGCTGTTCATGACGGCGGCGGTCACCAGCGGGGGCTTCGGCTTCGAGCGCGGCGAGGCGTCGGCCATCGTGGGGATCTACGGCTCGCTGGTGTACCTGGCGTCGCTGCCGGGCGGATGGGTGGCCGACCGGCTGCTGGGGCTGCGCCGCGCCATCTTCGTGGGGGCGGCGCTGATCACGGCGGGCCACTTTTCCATCGGCCTGTCGTACTTCGGCGGGGAGGGCACGCTGGGCAAGTCGATGTTCTTCCTGGGCCTGCTGCTGATCGTCTGCGGCACCGGCCTGCTGAAGCCCAACATCTCGGCGATCGTGGGCGACCTGTACCCCGAGGGCGGATCGCGGCGCGACGCGGGGTTCAGCGTTTTCTACATGGGCATCAACCTGGGTGCCTTCGCCGGCCAGCTGATCACCGGCTACCTGGGCGAGGAAGTGGGCTGGCACGCGGGCTTCACGGCCGCGGGCGTGGGCATGCTCTTGGGCCTGCTGTGGTACTGGCTGCGCGCGCAGAAGACGCTGGGCGACATCGGCAACGAGCCCACGCGCCACCCGGACCCGGTGGTGCAGGCCCGGCAGGAGCGCACGGTCAAGGGCGTCATCAGCGGCATCGGCATCGCCATCGCCATCGTGTTCATCCTGGGCGCCACCAAGACGATCCACCTGAACGCGCAGGCGATCGGTGGATACATGACGTACGTGCTGGTGGGCACCGCGGCCGTCTACTTCGGCTACATCTTCATCTTCGGCGAGCTGAATCGCGACGAGGTGAAGCGGGTGGCGGTGATCATGGTGCTGTTCATCTTCGCGGCGATCTTCTGGAGCGCCTTCGAGCAGGCGCCCACCTCGCTGAACCTGTTCGCGGCCGACTTCACGGACCGCAACATCGGCGGCTGGGAGATGCCTGCGACCTGGTTCCAGGCCATCAACTCGTTCTTCGTCATCGCGCTGGCGCCGGTGTTCGCCGCGCTCTGGCTGACCCTGGGCCGCCGCAACCGCGACTTCTCCAGCCCCGGCAAGTTCTCGCTGGGCCTGTTCTTCGCCGGCCTGGGCTTCTTGATGATGATCTTCGCGGCCAACAAGGTGGTGGCCGGCGGCGGGCAGGTGCTGGTTTCGCCCTGGTGGCTGGTGGGCAGCTACTTCTTCCAGACCGTCGGCGAGCTGTGCCTGAGCCCGGTGGGCCTGTCGTCGATGACCAAGCTGTCGCCGCGCAAGTTCGTGGGGCAGATGATGGGAATCTGGTTCCTGGCGTCTTCCGTGGGCACGCTGATCGGCGGCCTGGTGGGCGGCCACGTGGACCCGGAGAAGCTGGAGCAGATGCCCCGCCTGTTCACGGTGACCACGGCGTCGCTGTTCATCGCCGCGGCGGTGCTGGCGCTGCTGAGCATTCCCATCCGGCGGATGATGCGCGAAGAGGGCGGAGCGGCGGGCGCGCACTGATCCTGTCGCTCGGGGTTCGAGAAGCGCCGCGCGCGATTGGATTCGCGCGCGGCG
>NZ_DASVSF010000095.1 GCF_036388275.1 Longimicrobium sp. | reverse complement strand
TTCCGCACTTCCGCACTTCCGCACTTCCGCACTTCCGCACTTCCGCACTTCCGCACTTCCGCACTTCCGCACTTCCGCACTTCCGCACTTCCGCACTTCCGCACTCACGCACTCACGCACTCCCTTTCGCACTTCCCCCGTCCCCGTACATTGTCCCGCGAGCGGCCGTCCGGGCCGCGCTTCCATCCACATCGCGGATCGATGAACATTCTCTTCCAGGCCCACTCCGGGCTGCGCTACCTGGTCCTGCTCGCCGGCGTGGCCGCCATCGTCGTGCTGATCATGGGCTACGTTCGCGGACGGGCGTACGCCGGACCCTCGCGCGGCTTGGCGGCGGCGTTTACCGGATTGCTGCATCTGCAGGTGCTGCTTGGGATTGGGCTGGTGCTCACCGGCATCTGGTACGGCGCGCTGATGGGGCACCTAGCCATGATGATCGCCGCCGCCATCCTGATGCCCGCGCTGTCGGCGTACGCCAAGAAGCAGCCGGATGGAAAGAAGGCGCACGGCGTGGCGCTCGCGGGGGTGGTGCTCACCCTTCTGCTGATCGTGGGCGGCATCATTTCGATCGGCCGCAGCCCGCTCGGCACCTCCGGCCGGCCTTCTGCCTCCGCGGAGCGCTGATGCTGAAGTACGAAGCCGCGGTTCCTCCGGACGTCCAGGACGGCGCCCCGCTGGTGGTGCTGCTGCACGGGCGCGGGGCGGACCGCTTCGACCTGCTGTCGCTGGCGCCGCACTTGGCGCCAGGCGCCATCGTCGTCACGCCCGAGGCGCCACACAGCGGAACGCAGTGGGGATACGGCCCGGGGTGGGCGTGGTACCAGTTCATGGGCGGCACCGTGCCCGAGCCCCAATCGTTCGAGGCGTCGCAGCAGGCCTTGGCGGAGTTCCTGGGCGAAATCCCCGCGCGCCTGCCCGTTCGCACGGGGCCGCTGGTGCTGGGCGGCTTTTCCCAGGGCGGCACCATGTCGCTGGCGTACGCGCTGCGAAACCCCGGCGCCGTGCCGATGGTGCTGAACCTGAGCGGGTTCTTCGCGCAGCACCCCACCGTTGCCGCCACGCCCGATACCGTGCGCGGCACCCGGTTCTTCTGGGGCCACGGCACGATGGACCCCGCGATTCCGTTTGCGATGGCCATCGAGGGCCGCGCGGCCCTGCGTGCGGCGGGGGCGGACCTGGAGGCGCGCGACTACCCGACGGGCCACGGGATCAGCCCGGACGAGGTCGGGCACGTAAAGGCGTGGATCCAGCAGGGGCTGGCGGGATGATCTGGAATACCGCGGCGCTCACCGGCCGCGAGCGGTACCAGCTGCTCACCTCGCTCGTCGTCCCCCGGCCGATCGCGTGGGTGTCCACCTGGTCCGGCGAGGGACGGCGCAACCTGGCGCCCTTCAGCTACTTCGCCGCGATCTCCGCGACGCCGTTCCTGGTCTCGGTGTCCATCGGCAGCCGGCGGGGCGAGGACAAGGACACCCTGCGCAACATCCGGCGGACGGGCGCGTTCTGCGTGAACGTGGCGACGGAGGGGCAGCTCGCGGAGATGAACGAGACGGCCGGCGAGTACGCATCCGACGTTGACGAGTTCGAGCGCGCGGGGCTGCCCTCGGCCGACGCGGAATCGGTCGATGCACCGTACGTGGCCAACTGTCCCGCGGTGATGGAGTGCCGCGTCTTCAAGATCGTGGAGCTGGAAGGCAGCACCAACACGCTGGTGATCGGCGAGGTGCTGCGCGTGCACCTGGCGGACGACGTCCGCATCGTCCCCGACACGATGTTCGCCGACAGCGCCGCCCTGCGCCCCCTCGCCCGCCTCTGGGGCGACTTCTACTCCACCATCGGCGACACCCCCGCCCTGAAGCGCCCCCCCGCCATCTGAGGATCGGCTGAAGCCCGGCGATCGAGCGGGGACGCGACGTTGTCATCCCGACGGAGCGGCCAAGCCGAACCCGCAGCCACTCCAAAGCCAGGCAGCGACCGAGGGATCCGCCACACACTGTGCCGAATCGCTCCGCCGCCGCGGACACACCATTCCGTGGTAGGTTCTCAGCGGAATCCCACGACTCCGAAGGAGACGCGGTTCTGGGCCGCGTCGGTCATGCCACCGAGCGCGTCGTGTGTGGCGGATCCCTCAGTCGCTGCGGAGTTCGGCGTTCGGGCAGGGACGGGTTGGCCGCTCCATCGGGATGACATCCGGGCGTCGGTTAGTGCCTCCGTCTACCGATCGCGCTGATTCCGGAACTGGCCCTCCGCACTGTTGCGGTGCCACTCCAACTCGTGCGCGGTCAGCGGCCGGACCGCGAGGTCGCAGACCATCCACAGACACAGCGACAGCGGGTAGAAGGCGAACGGCGCGATCGTCATCAGCACCAAGCCGACCCCGAGCATCAGGTTCCACGGCACGTCCGGCCAGGTCGCCGCCACCAGGATGCCTGCCGCTACGACGAGAATGCCTTCCGCGAGGACGATGTTCAGCATCATCCCGCCCAGAAAGTAGTCCTCCTCGCCGCGCTCCGTCCGCATCCCGCAGGCACCACACTTGAGCTTCAGCTTCATCCAGCGCTCGGTCAGCCGGTCCCCACCGCAGTGAGGGCACCGCAGCCGGAGCGCACGCCCCAGCATCGTGATCACCGGGGCGCGGGTGAATGCTTTCGGACTCGTCTGCGAAGTCATCTTCATCCACCTCTTTATCCGTCATAGCCGTAACTCGCTATCCTGACGGAATCTTCATGTTTTTCCGCAGAGCCGCAGTCCGGAAATCCCTTACGTTGCGTACGACACTAAGGGCGGCCACTGGACCGGTGGCCGCCCTCGTTTACCTGCCCAATGAATCGGAAGTAGGTCTCATCCCCGAAACGTCCGGATCGGGCTCGAACAGGCGCGGCTGTCGCTGGCGCACCTCGGCGATCACGTCCGGGTCCCACGGGTATCGGTGCTGCCGGTCGGGCCAGAGCAACTGCAGCAGTTGGAAGCCGTCCGACCGGTGGTACCACCGCGCCCAGCCCACCAGTGGCTCGTACCAAATCGGCATGACGGTGCGCGCCAGGCACGAGTAGCCATCGAGCAGTGCATCAGTTTCGGCGCCGTCGCTGAAAGGACGGCCGGCGCGAATCTCGTCCGCGGCGGTGTTGAGCATGGCATGCGCGGTATCCCGCGGCAGCCCGAACACGATCAGCTCGGGATGCTGGAGCGTATCCGGCAGGCCGATGCTGTAGGACCAGCCGGGGAGGTCTCCGTTGGGCGCCACGTGGATCAGGTGCAGGCCATACCGCTCCACGTCCTCGGCACAGCGACGCTCGTCGGCGTCCAGCCCGGGGCCGCTGGACGAGCGGGAGGCCACGTCAGATTTCCACCCGTTGGACGGCTTCCGGCTCGCCCCAAAGGCGGTGGACGATGCGCTCCGCCCCGGCCGGGTCCGCCGTCGTAAAGATTCGGACGGAGCCGGGGCCGTCGGAGGCGAGCGAGTTCGCCTCTTCCAGGATCTGCCGCGTGCGCCGCGCGATGGCCGTGCTGCTGTCCAGCAGCTTCACGCCCGGAAGCGCCTTCTGGATGGCCTCCCGCACGAACACATAGTGCGTGCACCCCAGCACGACGGTGTCCACGTCCGCCGCGCGGAGCGGGGCCACGTATTCCGCCATGCGTGCATCCAGCTCCGGGCCGGCGAGCACTCCGTCCTCCACCATGTCGGCCAGCCCCGGGCAGGGCTGCCGGACGACGGTGGCGCCGTTCCCGTAGTTGTCCACCAGGCGCTGCAGACGCGCGGAGCCGCAGGTGCCGGTGGTCGCCATCACCCCCACCCGGCCGCTGGGGGAATCGCGCACCGCTGGCTTGATGGCCGGCTCCAGTCCGATGACGGGGATGGTCAGCCGCTCGCGCAGGGCCTCGAGCGCCGCGCCGGACGCGGTGTTGCAGGCGACAACGAACACCTTGGCCCCCTGCCCCTGCATCCACTCGCCGATGCGCAGCGTCCGCTCGCGCACCTCGTCCTCCGAGCGGTCGCCGTAGGGGACGTACGCCGTATCCGCCACGTACAGCAGGTGCTCGGACGGGAGCTCGCGGCGGATTTCGCGCGCCACGCTCAGCCCGCCCACCCCCGAATCGAAGATGCCGACGGGCGCGGTCACGGGCCGACGGGAACGGTGGCGCGCAGCTCGGTGCCGCCGCCGTTGGGCCGCGGAACCGCGTTCACGTGGACGTCGAAGTCCTGCAGGTGCGCGGCGACAAAGGCGTCGGCGCCGGAAAAGAACAGCCAAAAGACGGACAGCGTGATCCAGTCTTCGCGCTGGTTCTCGCGGTCGCGCACCAGCGGGGTGCGCGCGTCGGGCGCCAGCTGGCCCAGGTCGCGGAGGATGGCCTGCCGCTCGCGCGCCTCGTCGAGCTTCTGGTCGGCCGTGTACCACATCCAGAGGCTCCCCGCCTCCAAAAAGAAGTACTCGGCGCCGCGGCCGGGCGCGCCCAGTTCCGACTGTCCCCATCCCGGAAGCACCAGCGACCGCACGAAAGCGCCGCGCGGCGAAATGCGCGGAGGCGCGGTATCCGGCTGCACCGGCCGCACCACCTGCCCGGCACGAGGGGCCAGCGGCCGCACCGAGTCCGTGGGCTGCGGGTCCTGCGCGGCGACGTGCGCGGGCGAGAGCGCCAGCGCCGCGGCAGCCAGCGAGTGCAGGAAGAAGCGTATGGTCATATCCGTGTACGGACGGATCTGCATCGGTCGATGAACGTCGGGTTTGTGCGCGGGCCGCGTGCAAGCGCCGGTCCGGCCGTGCGCATACGCCGGAAACTAGCGCCTGGGCCTGCGGGCGGCGAGATCGTCAGGCTGCCGATGCGTATCCCTCAGGGCCTGCCGGGTTCCGTCTGTGAGGGGGTGCACGTCGGGTTCTGGGGCACGTCGACGAATCCCGGTGCTCGGGCCGGCGCCCCCCATCCCCAGCCCTTCCCCCGCAAACCGCGCGGGGGAAGGGAGCCAGTGTGGCGCGCCAGGCCAGCCGAAGCGCGATTCAGGTCTCCCCCTCCCCTGCGAAGCGGGGGACGGGGGTCGGGGGAGGGGGCTCCCAGGGGCATGCGCCTAAGCTCTCGAACCGCCACCGCACTCACTCCTCTCCCCCGTGCAGTTTACGGGGGAGAGGCTGGGAGAGGGGGGCGACGGCGGACGCGCCGAGATCAGTCTCATCACGCTGAAGTTCATCCCGCGGTGCCGGGGGAGGGGCCCAAGCCGCCGGGCGCCCTTGCGGAAACACCCGTCTGCGGCGCAATTCATCCGTGGCGCAAACCACCCCATCCACACCCCTGCGAGCCTGGCCCTTGATCCCGCTGAACGACGAGAACCCCACCGAGCTGCGGCCGTGGATGACCGTGGTGCTGATCATCGCCAACACCCTCGTGTGGATCCTCATCCAAGGCGCGGGAGAGATGCAGGCGCTGGAGGCATCGGTGGTGGTGTTCGGCGCGCAGCCGTGCGAGATCACCGGGGCGTGCCAGACCACCGGTCTGGGCACGTCGGCCCTGGTGACGTCGATGTTCATGCACGGCGGGTGGGGGCACATCCTGGGCAACATGCTGTTCCTGTGGGTGTTCGGGAACAACATCGAAGACTCGATGGGCCACCTGCGCTTCCTGGCCTTCTACCTGATCTGCGGCGCCGCGGCGGCGCTCGCCCACGTGTTCTTCTCCCCGGCCAGCGAGATCCCCATGGTGGGCGCCAGTGGGGCCATCAGCGGCATCATGGGCGCGTACATCCTTCTGTATCCCGGCGCCCGGGTGCGCACCTACTTTCCCCCGTTCTTCTTCTTCCGCATCCGCGCGTTCTTCTTCCTCCTGCTGTGGTTCGTGCTGCAGCTGTTCGAGGGGATGGCCGCGCTGGGCATGCCGGCGACGGAGGAGGGCGGCGTGGCGGTGTGGGCGCACATCGGCGGCTTCGTGGCGGGGCTGCTGCTGATCAAGCCCTTCGACCGCCCGCGGCTGGTGAGGGCCAAGCGCGAGGGCGTGCAGCTTTCACACGACGAGGTGGCGCCGCTGCGGTGGTGAAGGTAGAATGACGATCTTCCGCACACGCTGTCGGGTTTTCCCATCCATCCCCCGCTCACGCCGGGCTCCCTGAACGCATGGCTTCCACGCGCAAGAAGCACCTGAAGTGGCTGCTGCCCCTGTGGCTGGCCGCCGCGCTCCTCCTGTCGGCGGGGCTGTACGCCCGCGCCCAGCAGCCGGGAGACAGCACGGGCCCCGTGCAGGCGCAGCCCGCGGCCGGGGCGCAGGAGCGCCCGGCCAACCCCGCCTCGCCACAGGCGCAGTCGCCCGCGGCCAACCCGGGAGACCCCACGGCACCCCTCGCCTCGCCCGAGGCGGCACAGCGGGCGCAGACCCCGCAAAGCGGCATCGTGGCCGATTCGGCGCCCGCCGCGCGAAACGCGGGCGAGATGGCGCGGCAGGCCCGCGCCGACGCGCGGGGCACGCCCATCCAGAAGGCTACCAGCGCGCTGGGGATCCTCGTGTTCATCGCGCTCGCGTGGGCGATGAGCGTGCACAAGCGCCGAGTGGACTGGCGGCTGGTGGCGTGGGGGCTGGCGCTTCAGTTCATCTTCGCCCTCCTGATCCTCAAGACGCCGTGGGGCGCGGCTTTCTTCGACGCAGCCAACGACGCGTTCAACGCGCTGATGGGCTATACGGTGGAAGGCGCCAAGTTCCTGTTCGGCAACCTGGTGTTCAACAACATCCCGGTGGGCGGCGGGGGCACCGGGTTCCCGGCCATGGAGCCCATCGGCACCACCACGGGCTGGGCGGGCGCGGGGGCGTACTTCGCCTTCAACGTGCTGCCCACCATCATCTTCTTCTCGTCGCTGATGACGCTGCTGTATCACATGGGCGTCATGCAGGCGGTGGTGAAGGCATTCGCGTGGGTGATGATGAGGACCATGAAGATCAGCGGCGCCGAAAGCCTGAGCACCGCCGGCAACATCTTCCTGGGACAGACCGAGGCGCCGCTACTCGTGAAGCCGTTCATCGGCACCATGACCAAGAGCGAGATGCACTGCGTGATGGTGGGCGGCTTCGGCACGGTGGCGGGCGGCGTGCTGGCCGCGTACGTGGGCTTCCTCGTGGCCTACTTTCCCGACATCGCCGGCCACCTGATCAGCGCCTCGGTGATGGCCGCCCCGGCCTGCATTCTCGTCTCCAAGATCATGTATCCCGAGACGGAAGAGCCGGTGACCGCGGGGAACGTGAAGATCAAGCTGGAGAAGGTGGATGCCAACGTGATCGACGCCGCGGCGCGAGGCGCCAGCGAGGGGCTGAGCCTGGCCCTGAACGTGGGCGCCATGCTGATCGCGTTCATCGCGCTGGTGGCCCTGCTGAACGGAATCCTCAGCGGGACGGCGGGGCTGTTCGGGATGGACCTGACCATCCAGAAGTTGCTGGGATGGATCTTTGCCCCCTTTGCCTGGCTGATGGGCGTGCCGAACCCGGACGTGCTGGCGGTTGGCACCCTGCTGGGCGAAAAGACGGCGCTGAACGAGTTCGTGGCGTACGCGCACCTGGGCGGCATGCTGCAGGAAGGCGCCGGGCTGCAGCCGCGCTCGGTGGTGCTGGCGACGTACGCGCTGTGCGGCTTCGCCAACTTCAGCTCCATCGCCATCCAGATCGGCGGCATCGGAGGCATGGCGCCCGAGCGGCGCGGCGACCTGAGCCGGCTGGGGCTGCGGGCGATGATCGCCGGCACGCTGGCCAACTTCATGACGGCGTGCGTGGTCGGGATCCTGACCTGAACCCGTTACCCGAACAGAATCCGAACCTTCTTCGGTGGTGAGTGTACATAGAGCGCGCCAGGGCTGCTGCCCGTGGCGCGCTCTCCGTTAGTCTGCCAATGGGCCGACAAGGAAGGGCGCGGGACTCGACAATCCGGAAGTACCAACCCACTCACCGGGGGAGTACATCATGCTGGATGTGGCAACCGACAGTTCGGTCCTCCCACACGACTTGGACATCACTCGAATTTTCTCCAGCGGGGTGACTCAAGACGCGTTGCGTGGACGATTGGAGCAGGAGGGTAAGCTCGTCATTGAGTACGGGTTGTGGAGCATCGGGTTCGCCCAAGCCTCGGCTGACGTGGTGCAGAACCTTCTTGAGGCGTCCTATATCGCAGAGACCCTCGGAAGTGCAGCGGATCGCGTCCGGTATGAGCGCATCAGCGGCGCTAGCTACCATCCGGTATGTCGATTCGAGCTGAGTTCAACCGATCCCGAGGCACTAGCCGAGCAAGTATACGAGCTTTCGATTGGACTCTCAGCGGAACAGGAAGACGAAGACGCGTACCTCTCACATTTGGAGGCACTGGAAGAGCACCGTGAAGAGATCGAGCGCGATGAGGGAGAATTTCACTGCCCCGAGATCGTGGATGACTACCTCGCAAATCTCATCCACGGCGTGTATCCAGCCATGGTTGCGGATCTTGATGTTGAACGGTACGGGCCGGACAGCGACGAGAGTTCCGAGAGATTCAAGGAAGACGAGGAAGACGAGGATTACGAGCCCCCCCAGGCATTTCTTAGCCGTGTTTACGAACAGCATCCGGAGCGGCGGTATGGCTTCTGGAAAAGCGCCAACAGTGCCACGCTGGGATTTCCGCTCTATGTCTCACCGGACTGCTGGATTGCACCGCGCGGGACTGACGTAGAAGCGCTGCTCGCGCAGTACTCCGATTTACCTGAAGTGGAACCACACATAGAGGCGACGTTTTTAGGATCCGGAAGCTACAGCTTTCTGCTGCATGCATCGGCCCTAGTACATGCGCCCTTCGGCCCGCTTCAAAACGCCCTTCGTTGTGCCGCGGAACTCGGTGCCCTTCGTCATGAACACGAGATTCCCGACGATATCCTGCTGACCTACTCCGACGAGGAAGATCACGTCTTCGAGCACTACGGGATTGATGTGCACGGAGATCTACCCCGCCCTAGATATCTGCTCGCGAACTCCGGATCATCACTGATCGTCGAAGGCGGTCCGTTCACCTTTGTGCTATTTCCGCTCGTGGTCAAGCCGAACCAAGCTTTTGCTCTTTATGGCGACCTGTCCCAGTCATTCGCTCACGTTGCCGATTTCGCGGGTGTCACGAGCGAGATTCGCCTGCCGTGGGAGTTGCTGAATGATAAGTCGTTCGAGGAACTGTGTTACGATATCCTCTACCATCACCCGAAATTCGACCCAGCGACGATCGACAAAGAAGGAAAAACCAACAGCCGCGATCGAGAACGGGATATTACAGTGTATACCCGCGAGTTGCCCGGCCGTCCCGCGCGGAAGTATGTATTTCAATGCAAGTATCGCAAACCTGGAACTTCGCTCGGTAGAAAGAGTGTAGGCAATGTCTCCGATACGCTTCTGGAGCATCGCGCGACCGGGTACGGGCTGATGACCTCGGTTGTGATTGACGCTGGCGTCTACGATAAAATCGAAGCCGTATGCGAAAGCCTCGACCGAGAGAACGACAACTGGTCCGTATACGAGCTTGAGCGTTTCCTGGCGCGTCACCCCCGACTGGTGGAGCGGCATTTCGGCACACGAACCCAAGGGAGCTGATCGCCGCGCTGGGTGGCGCGCGGCGGGCGGGCGAAGTACAATATCCCACCGGAGCGACGAACGAGGCGGCCTCTGCGGGCGGGCGGGTGCACCGGTGTGCACCCGCCTGCGCGTTTATCCCGGAACCCCGGCCGCGACGCAAATCAGCAACAGGACCGAGACCATGGCCATCGAAGTAACCCGCGAACTGCTGCACCGGCTGCCCAAGGCCGAGCTGCACGTGCACCTGGACGGATCGCTCCGCCCTGAAACCATGCTGGAACTGGCCGCCGAGTACGGTGCGACCATGCCGGTCAGCGACCCCGAGGCGCTGCGCGACTACATGCACGTGAAGGACGCGCGCAACCTGGTGGAGTACCTGGACCGCTTCGCCATCACCCTGTCGGTGATGCAGACGGAGTACGCGCTGGAGCGCATTGCCTACGAGCTGGCCGAGGACCTCGCCGCCGAGAACGTGCGCTACGCCGAGATCCGCTACTCGCCCATCCTCAACAGCCAGGGCGGGCTGCCGCTGACCGCCACCGTCGATGCGCCGCTGCGGGGCCTTGCGCGCGCGAAGGCGGACTTCGGCATCGAGACGGCCATCATCATCTGCGGCATCCGCAACATGGAACCCGCCACGTCGCGTGACCTGGCGGACCTGACGGTGGCGTACAAGGACCGCGGCGTGGTGGCGTTCGACCTGGCGGGCGCGGAGTACAACTACCCCGCCAAGAAGCACAAGGACGCGTTCTACACCGTCATCAACAAGAACATGGCGGCCACCATCCACGCCGGCGAAGCGTACGGCGCCGAGAGCATCCACCAGGCGCTTCACTACTGCCGGGCCAACCGCATCGGCCACGGCACGCGGCTGTTCGAGGACCCGGACCTGATGCGGTTCGTGAACGACTTCCGCATCCCCATCGAGATCTGCCTGACCAGCAACGTGCAGACGCGCGCGGTGGACAGCTTTGGGAGCCACCCGCTGCGGCAGTACTACGACGCGGGCCTGGTGCTCAGCCTGAACACCGACAACCGGCTGATGAGCGCGACGACGGTGACCGAGGAGTACTGGCGCGCGCACCAGCACCTGGGCTTCACCTGGAACGAGCTGGTGGACATCGCGCTGATGGGCTTCGACAGCGCCTTCATGCACCGCGCGCAAAAGCTGGAGATGCTGCGTCGGGTGGGGGCGGAGATCGACGCGCTGACCTAGTAGAGCGCCCCTGCCCCGGCCCCTCCCCGCGCAAACTACGCGCGGGGAGGGGAGAACCGACGAACTTGCCCGACCCGCGAATCTGTCATCCAGAGGCGCGAGCGAACGACACCGGCCCGCGGCACACACTCGGCGCGCCGTGGGATCCAGCCGAGGATGCGTCCGAACTTGGGCGCGGCAGCGGTCACGATCCCAAGGACTCGGCCAGCGGCATCGATGGAAACGGACCGGCCCCTGGATGGGGACCGGTCCGTTCGTTTTTCCTCGCCAGCCAGCCTCCATCACCCGCGCCGTACGCCTGCACCCACCGGATCCGACGGGGGTGGCGCGGCCGCGGCTGTCGCGCGCTCCTCCGCCGTCACCGGCGCCGTGCCGATGCGCTCGTGCAGGAACTGGTGGCGGTCCACGGCGGCCTGCTCGGGCAGGCGGTGGCCGGAGTCGTACCACCGGACCGTGTGCGACGAACCGGCGGCGCGGTGCAGCGCCTCGGCCTTGTACGCGGGGACGAACGGGTCCGTACGACCGTTCTGGAAGAGGATGCTCCCTGGCTTCGCCCGCGCGATGTAGTCGATGCCTTCTACCGGCCGCATGGCCGCCACCCAGCGGTTCCACTCCGCGTCGGGGATCCCGGAAAGCTGCTCGCCGCGCTGCCCCTGCGCGTCCGTCACGTGCGACACCATCCCTCCATCGGGCACGAACAGCACGTACGCCGCGGGGCGAGGGTCTACGGCCGCGTACATGGTGCCCACCGCGCCCCCGTAGCTGCCGCCCACGAAGGCGATGCGCGCCGGGTCCACGTCGCTCCGCGCCAGCAACACGTCCACCGCGCGCTGCAGGTCCACGATCAGCTGCACGTGGTCGGCGCTGTCGGCTTCGGTGAACGTCACCATCTGCCCGCCGCGCCGGGCGAACGGGGCGTCCACGGAGATCAGCACCGCACCGCGCCGGGCCAGGCGCAGCGAGCCCGCCGCGATGGACCGGGCGCTCCCCGGGGCGCCGTGCAGCTGCACGATCCCCGGCTTCCGCGCCGCGCCGCCGCGGGGAACGAACAGCAGCCCCGTCGCGCGCCCTCCGCGCGGACTGGCGAAGCTGATCGCGTGCACCTCCACATCGCCGTCCACGCTTTCCAGCGAGTCGCGCAGGTCCAGCGGGGCGGCGCGGTCGTACGCGAACGCCCCGGCGGCGATGGCGTCGCGGGGAGCCTGAGCGCAAGCCGGCACCACGGCCGCGCCCGCCAGCATCAGCGCGAATCCAGCGGCCGCGCGCCGCGCGGCAAAAGAAAGGTTCCCGTTCATCGTCGTAGCTGCCTGGGTATCAGGTTCGAGCGCGCCCCTGTCGTCGCGCTCATGCCGTTCGATCCAGGTTTGTCGACCGACCGTTGCGGGCGAACGATGAGGGAACGATTACGAGCAGGCGCGTCCCGTCCGGGGCTTCACCTGCACCCACGCGGGGTCTCCCCTCCCCGCATGCGCAGCATGCGGGGAGGGGCCGGGGGAGGGGCCACCAGAGGCATGCGCCGGCCCATTCGAAACGCCCCAATCATCACCCGCCTCTAACGACACCGACCGGAGCGCTGCGGGCTGGCTCCCTTCCCCCGCGCAGTTTGCGGGGGAAGGGTTGGGGATGGGGGGCGCCCGAGGAATGCGCCCGACCCAGTCCAACCCCCAACGAAGTTCTCCCCTCTCCCGGCGCAGTTTGCCGGGGGAGGGGCCGGGGGAGGGGCCGCCCTACCCCTCACGCCGGCGGCAGCCCCGCCAGCGCGTGCAGGTGCTGGACGACGGCGCGCGCCGTTTCCGCGGCCGCGTATCCGCCCTCCAGCACCGACACCAGGCGCCCGCCCGCGCGCTCGTCCGCCCATTCGCGCAGTGCGAGCGTAATGGCGTGCACCTCGTGGGGCTCCACCGCGAGCTGCCCGACGGGATCGGCGTCCAGGATGTCGAACCCCGCCGCGAGCAGCACGAAGTCCGGCGACTCGGCAGGGGGGACGGCGGCAAGGGCGGCGCGAAGGGCCTCCTCGAACTCCTCGCCTCCGCTGCCCGGGGACAGCGCTGCGCCGGCGACTTCCGGATGCTCGGCGGCGGACGGGTCCGGCGCAGGGAACGAGAGGGGGTGCTGATGGATGGAGATCAGCCCGATTCCCTCGTCATCCGCCAGCAGGCGTGCGAGCGCGAGCGGCGGGCGCACCCCCCAGCTCACCACCAGCACGCGGGCCGCCGCATGCCGCTCCCGCAGGTGCCGCGCGGCGATGGCGACGTTGTTGAAGAGCCCGAATCCACCCGGCCCATCGGCCCAGGCGCCGGCCCCGGGCGGGCGGGAGAGGGCGAAGGCGTTGCGCGCCTCGCCCGCCAGCACGGCATCCACGGCGGTCAGCGCGGCCCCGGCCGAGGCGCGCGCCGCATCCCAGGAGGCACCCGACACGGGAACGCCGTCCAGCTCCAGCGTCTCCTCGCTCCGCGCCGCGTCAGCCGCCACCTCGCGGACACGCGCGACGTGCTCCGGCGTGTGGATCAGGCACAGGTCCTCGTCCGTCGCGGGCACGGCCTCCAGCTGCAGCACCGGCTCCCACAGCGCCACCATGTCGCGCTGCACCGCCCGGACGATCGCCGGAAGGCGCCCCTGGTGGTCGGGATGGCTCCAGCCCGTGTCGTGGCGGGAACAGTCTTCGTGGCTGACGAAGGCGGTAATCTTCAAACGATCCGGCTCCGGCTGCGGGGTCGCTGCCCAATATGCGGCGGCGCGGGGCTACGGCAATGCTGCCCGGCGATGGGCCGGGGCCTTGCATGTCTCCCCCGCCCTGACATTCACACCGCGCGGAGGATGCGATGCAAGACGAACGCGAGACGGTTGGCGGCAGCGAGGGCCAGGGATTCGGCGGCGGGCGCGGCGGCGCGGCCCCCGAGGGTGGCGGCGACCTGGGTGGCAGCGCCAGCGGTGCGTCGGGGGGTGACCTGGGCGGGTTCGGTGGCGGAGCCGGAGGGCGCGACCTGGGCGGCCCGCCCGCGGATGACGGGTCGGATCGCGCCAGCGACGAGCAGGTGTCGGGCGAGCTGGGCAGCTCCGGCGGGTCGGGCAGCGGCCACGGCGGGCATACCAGCGGGGCGGGCGGCTACGCCGGTGCCGCGGGAACGGGCGGCAACGCCGGAAGCGGCCTGACCGACGGCCCCGACGGCGACGCGGGGATCGCCTCCAACGACATCGGCGGGGGCGGCACCAGCGGCTTGGGCGACGAGGACGTCTTCCCGAAAAGCCTGGGGCTGGACGGCGGGACCGGCAACAACGCAGGCGGTGGCACCGCGACGGGCGGCACCGTCGGATAGCGGGCCGGGGTCATGGAAAACGGGCCTGCGCCCTTCCCGGTGCAGGCCCGTTCGTCGTTTGGGCGATGGCGTCACCCGGGTGCCGTCTCCAGGCGCCGCAACTCCGCGATGGCGCGGCGGCAGAGCCAGAGCGGCACGATTCCGATCACCCCGAAGGAGCAATCCACCAGCCGCCACCAGAAGGGAATCTCCCGCACCGCTCCGGCGATCAGCGCCAGCGGAATCACCGCCGCGCAGGCCAGCATCCCCCAGGTGATCACCCACTCGTTGCGCATCGGGTCGCGCAGGGGGCCGATGAACAGCATGGCGATCACAAGGTGCGCGAAGGCCAGCCAATCGGTTCCGTACGCCAGGAACGGGTAAGCGTCGTTCGTGGCGCGAAGGGCGTCCCGCACCGTCACCAGCCAGCGCATCAGCCCCGTGTACCTCTCCGGCTGCGCGACGGGTCCGGCACCCAGCATGCCCGTCAGCCACTCCAGCTCGGTCTGGATGGGGAACGCGGTTACGCCGCTGACCACCAGGCCGAAGATGAAGAACCAGGTCAGCCAGCGCACGCGCCTCCGCAGCTGCGCTACGCGAGCCGCCACTGGTCGAGCGTCCATCATCCTGCGGTCGACGATCCGCGGTCAGGCGCAGGCCGCCAGCACGTGCGCGGACATGCGCGGCGCGGCTGGGTCCGCCGGAGCCGGCGTGGGCTCGGACTGGGGCTCCACCGCCGACGCAGGTGCGGGCGCAGGCTGCACCGGCGCACCCAGCAGCCGCGGCCCGCGCTCCGGGCGCGGCGTGGCAGGACGCGGGGTGCTGGCCGTGCGCGCGGGCGCGGAGCGGCGGGCGATCTCCGCCTCGTATCCCGGCCGCGTGTAGCGCACCTCGGAACCAGGCGCCCCGTCCCCCCGAGGGCGGCGGAGGCGAATCTCCAGGATCATGTTCTCCATCGTCCAGACCGCGACGTCACGCTTGCGGCAGAACGGCGGACCATGCGTCCGCTCGGCGTCGGCGGCGGCCAGCGTGAACAGGTCCGCGGCGCTGACGGCGTGGGTCTCGGGGTGGAACCAGATCAGCCCCACCAGCGTGTCCTGCGCAAGAAGCGCCACCGCCTGCACGGGTCCCGTCGTGGACATCGCGTAGATCTCGCGCCCGGCGCGGGTCGCGGCGATGCGCATTCTGCTGCTGTCGGCCAGCAGGGTCGCGGTCTCGGCGCCCGTGATGCCCCATGGCAGGGCCTTGGGGATCGGCTGCTGGGCGCGGGCGGGAACGTGGAGCACGAGGGCGGCCGCGATGAGGGCAGCGAGGCGGAGAAGTCGCGTCGTCATTCGGTTATGGTGTGGCTGTGGCATGGGTCGGCGGTGCGGGAATGTCGTCCGGCGGACCGCGTGATGCAAGCTCTCTGCGACCGTAGCAGCATCGATCTGCAATCTACGGCTGTCCTCGGAGTCGGCGGATGGCCCACTCCGACGCGGCGGCGAGCAGCAGCGCGGCGAAAAGGATCGCGGCTAGCGGCAGGCGCGAGGTGCCCCGCGCGCCCTCCGGCGTAAGGCCCTGGATGACCGGGCGCAGCGAATCCGCCGCCAGCATCCGACCTCCCGACGCGCCGACGAGGACCGCGAGCCGCGCCCACCCGTCGTCCGCGGCGCCGGTGGATGCGGTTGCACGCAAGGCGGCGGATGGGGTGCGTCCCGCGAAGGCGAGCGTGTACAGCCCCGTGTCCGCCGGGACGAACGCCGTGCGCAGCACGCCCGGACGCGCGGGATCCGCCGAGAGCCCGAGCGTGTCGGCGCGGCGGCCGGGACGCGTGACGATCAGGGGCGGCGGCGCGGCTTCCGCCATCACGTAGACGATCACCTCCCGTTGCACCCCGGCCGGGCCGACGGGTTCCGGCACGGAGATGGTCAGCGGATCGCGAGGCGCGGAGGCCAGCCAGTCCACCAGCGCGCGCCAGAACTCGCGGTGCTCGGCGATGCGGCCGGCTTCCATTCGCCACCGCCAGGTTTCCGTCAGCGCCAGCGACGCCGCCCGCCCGCGGCCGAGAGGGCGCAGACCCAATACGCCACCGCCCGGCGACGATGCCGCCATCCATGCCCCGGGCCGCACGCCCCCGAAGAGCACCGCGCCGGAGCGGACGCGATCCGGCGGGAGCGGCGCCAGCTCCGGCGGGAGCGTCCACGCCAGAGAGGGGCCGTCCACCGCTCGCGCCCGGCCGGGATCCGTGACGATGCCGAACGCCCCCGCGCCCGCCGCCCCGCCCACCAGGAGCACGCCCCCGCCCCGCCCCGCCGCCCAGTCCGCCAACAGACGCCGCTCGGATTCCGCAGCGGGAGCCGCGTTCAGGACCACGGCCGCGTCCACGCGCGCCAGGCGATCCGCCGTGACGGCGCCGCCACCAGCCGCCACGGCCTGCCCCCTGCCCAGGTCGAACGCGGTCTCCACCGTCGCGCCGGATTCTTCCAGCGCGCGGACGACGAACTTGCTTTCCCAGTGCGGAAACCCGGCGCGGACCAGCACGCGCGGCGGACCTGCGGAATCCACCCACGCCCCCGTCCGTGCTGTCTGCCCATCCGCCTCCACCGTCCACTCCCGCCACCCCGCGCGCGGAGGACGGACCCGGAACGCGCCCGCCGCCGTGCCGGACGCGTCCATGCGAATGCGCAGGCTGTCCAGCACGCCGGTGTCGTCGCTGATGCGCACCAGCACGCTGTCGCCCGGCTGCGCGCGGAGGCGGAAACCCACGGCGGCGGCGCGGCCCGCCAGGGCGCGCGCCGGCGGCTGCGCCTGGACGACGGCGGCCTCATTGGGGAGCGCGGCGTAGAGCGGCGCGCGGCGCGAGGCAGCGGCCAACACCTCCAGTTCGCGCGCGGTCGGCGGCTCCGCGGACGCACGGGCGATGGCGGGAACGGGCGCGCCCACCAGCAGCGAGTCGCGCCGAGCCTCCAGCGCGCGGGCGTTCTCGATCCACACGGGTGCGGGCGGACCGCCGCGCGTGCGCCAGAGCGGCGGGGCGAGCGCGGCGACCAGCAGCAGCAGGACTGCCCCGCGCAGGACCAGCGGCAGCCTCATCGCGTCAGCGCGTAGACGACCACGTTCACCCCGAACCGCGTGTTATCGACCGAGGAGAACCGCTTGTTGCGCGCGTGGTAGTTCCACTCCGACGCGTAGTCCTTGTTGCTGTACAGCAGCCCGATGCGGCCGTTGATGGTAACGCCCATCAGGTTCTCGTGCACCAGCCCGTCGCCCCAGCCGTTCAGCTCGTGGCTGGTGGTGGGTGGCCCGTCCTCGAACACGAAGAACGCGCGATACAGTTCGTGGTTGTTCGGGATCGGCTTCAGCGCGCCAGGGCCGAAGATGCGCGCGATTTCCGCCACCGCCGTCTTGTGGAAGCCGCCATCGACGTCGTGGTTGTGGTCCTCGATCATGATGAAGCCGCCCCGCTGAACGTACGCCTTGAGGTTGGCGCTCTCCTGCGGGTTGAAGCGCAACGGCAGGTGGCCGGTAAGGAATACGAACGGAAACCGGAACAGCTCGGGGCTGGACAGGTCCACCAGCGCGCCCTGCGACGCCACCGGGATGGAAGTGTACTGCGCGACCGAGTGCAGGATGTTCGTGGGCACCAGCGGCGCGCTGTCCCAGTTGCCGCTCTCGTACTTCGCGATGGCGAAGACGAAGGCCTCCGGGCCGCGCGCCGGCTCCGCAGCCGGAGCGTCCTGTGGCGGCTCGGGCACCTGCACCACCACGATGGAGGGCGACGAGAGGACCGCCGTCGCCGTGCCCGCGATGGCGGCAAGAGCAAGCGTCAGGGCGATGCGACGCATCCGGCGGCGGCTCACGGCATTCTCCCGATGCGGCGGAAGTACTCGGCCGCCGCGGGATCCGAGGTCGTGGGAAGCGGGCGCGCGGCGGCCCCAGAGCCGGGTGCCAGCCGCTCGCGGGCGCGGCCCAGCAGGTCCCGCGCGCGGTCCGCCCGCCCCGCTCCCGCCTCGCCGGAGGCGCGTGACACGAGGGCGGCGGCCTCACGGTCCGCACCGGCCTCCAGCGCGCGGGCGGCCAGCGCCGATATCTCCAGCGACGACTGGCGCGCGGGGCGGCGGCCCAGGCCGGCGGCCACCCGGTCCAGCTCCGCGAGCAGCGGGCCGAGCGACGGCAGCGCCGTGCCCTGGGCGCGCGCGGAAGGCGCCACGTCGTCGAGCTTCCCCTGTCCACGCGCCTCGGCGACGTCGATCGGGTCCACCCGCACGTTGCCGCGTGGGAACACGCGATCCGCCTGCTGCATCGCCTGGATCATCCGTAGCGCCTGGTACTGGAAGGGCAGCGACGAGTCGGGCTTCGCCAGGTTCAGCTCGCTCTCGCTGCGCCACATCAGGTTGTGCAGCGCCATCAGGTCGCGGTTCACGTCCAGGATGGTGCCCTCGTCGTGTTTGTGGCTGATCTCGTCGAGAGTGCCCCGCCCGGTGGCCTCCGACGCCTCCTCCAGCAGCTCCTCGGCGCTGGGCCGCTCCGCTTCCGCGTTTCCCGCCTCCGTGTGCTCGTGCTGGGTGCCAGACGTTTCCAGATAGCCGAAATCCAGGTCCTGCCCCTGAACCCCCGATTCGGAGCTGCGCACGTAGATCTGCTCGCCCACCACGTCGCGCAGGCGCCCCTGCTCGCGAGCCACCTCGCCGCTGCGCTTCAGCAGGTCGGCCCGTGACAAACGTGGCGCCTCGCGTACCAGCCGCTCCGTCATCAGGATGATCATCCGCTGGCTGAGCACCGGGTCTTTGGGCAGCTCGGCGGGCAGGCCGATGTCGGTGTTCACCTCGTCGAACTCGTCCGGGCGCGCCACGCGGATGATGCGCGTGCGCGACACGCTTTCGCCCGGTCCCGTGACATCGTTGCGGTCTCGCGCTACGGCGCGGATGTGCATCACGTCGCCCGGCTGCAGCTTCAGCGTGCCAAGGTCCACCACAAGCTCGCCCCTGGCGGTCTTGCCGATTCGCGACACGCGCGCGAACTGCCAGTCGCCCTCCACGAACTCGTACGATTCGCCACTGCCGCGCGAGTGCGTCCAGTGCAGCCAGAAGCCGCCAATGCCGTAGTCGTCCCCCGCCGTGGCGCGAATGGTTAGACGTCCGGTCCCCTCCGCCAGGATGAGGTCCGCCTGCGGGACGGTCAGTTGCACGTCCGGCGGCTGGTCGGGCAGCGCGATCAGCGGAACGACCCGACGATCGATCACCTCGCCGCCGGCCACCGCCTCCAGCGACAGCCCGCGCGCGTCCGCCGCCATCGTGTAGTCGATCACCCACTCGCCGCCGGCCCGGCGAACCGGCAGCGCCCGCCCGCCGATGACCGCGGCGCGGACACCGTCCCACCGGTCCGGAAAGCGGCTGCGCAGGCGGATGCGGCTTCCCGCCAGCGCCGAAACCGGCTCGTCGCCCCGGTCTTCCCGCGGACCGATACCGGCGTACGCGGGGGGCTGCACGCGCCACCGCAGCTCGTCGAACAGGGGCATGGGCGCGGGCGCGGCGTTCGGAAGCGTCTCCGCGCGCACTTCCGACCACCGGCTGGCATAGGCGTCCGCGGGATGCATCCACCGCGTCCACGCTTCACCCGCCACCTGTGGCAGCGCGAGGGAGAAGATGCCGGCCAGCGTCAGCCCGACCCCGAGCACGATCGCCGGGACCCTGAGCGTAGCGGGGGCGACGCCGCGCGGATCGGTCTCGGCCAGGCGCCGCGCCGCATCCGCCACAAACGCGCGGACGACAACCCCGTCCGGCAGGGCGTCCGCCGCATCGAAAGCCGTCAGCAGGCGGTTCTGCAGCGCGGGAATGCGCTCCTCCGCCAGCAGGGCGAAGCGCCGGGGCGGAGGCGGACGAACGACGCGGTGGATGGAGAACGCGACGAAGCCCAGGCCGAGCAGGGGCGGAATCCACCGCAGCGTCTCGCGCAGCACGGCGCGGAGTGGGATCAACAGGTCCAGAAAGACGAGCAAAATCGCCGTTGTGACGAGCAGCGCCGGGGTGATCACCAGGGCGCGGAGCAGCACCGACCGCCGCCACGCCGCGCGCACACCGCCGATCAGCCGCTCGGCCGGGGCCTGCAGCGGCCGTGGCGACCTCCCGAGGGGTGAGTGGACGATGGTGCTCATCGTGGCGCCCTGCGTGTGTAGGCCAGCAACGTTTCGATCAGCGCGACGGCGAGCGCAGCCGCGAGCAGCCATCGCCCGAACGCGATTCCGCCCGCCGCGGCCAATCGATTGGCCGCAATGGACGACGCGCCGCGGCCGCGCAGCACCTGGACCGCTCCTGAATCCAGCGGCCGGTCGATCTTGCTCTCGTCTTGAGACTCGCAGCCGCGCGCCAGCCGGCCCAGCATGGCCGGATACTCCGCCTGGAAGGGCAGATCGCCCCCCTCCAGCGCGGTTCCGACATACACCGAGCATCCACGGACCCCGCGCATTGCCGTAGCGGCGGGCCGGCCGTCGTCCCAGGCCGCGACCGTCCACGCACCCTCCGTCGTGCGCCCCTCGACGCGCCCGGCCGCCCCGCCGATCCGCAGGTCCGGCCCCAGCCACAGGGTACCGCCGCTGTTCGGGCGCACGGTGAAGGGGCCGTCCCACGGCATCATATAGCTCCATGCGCCGGAGTCTACGACGGCGGTGGAGGCGACTACCAGCGAGGCCCCGCGGCGGACGCGAGAGATCAACTCTCGCGCGGTTGGGTGATCCGGCTGCGTCAGCACGAAGTAGGCGCCGGAGTCCGGGGACATGGTATCGGTCGCTGCGGCCAAGCCGGTAGGCGGGATCACCTGGACCTCGTACCCCAGCGCGCCCAAAGCGACGCTGACGAACCGCCCTCCCTCACCCGCCACCACGTACGCGCGTCGGGAGGATGCGGGCAGGTCCGCCGCCGCACTGTCGTGTGCCATCGGCAGACGGGTTATCTGGATCGCTCCCGGCCAGGCAGACTCGCGCAGCACCCCCAGCCCCGGCGACCAGCCCGCGCGCGAGAGCGGAGAGATCATCCGCACGGTGACGGAATCTGCGCCGCGGAGGGCGCGCGTAGCGGAGGGGATCGCCCGCAGTGCCACACCATAATCCGACCGCGCGCGTCCAGGCCCGGCGGCGAGAAGCGAGTCGAACAGCGCGGGGCGAACGCGGGCCCGCGGAACGTGCACGGCCGCAGAATCGAACAGCACCAGTTCCCCGCGCGCCTCGCCCTCCGGCCCGAGCAGCGCCTGCCGCGCCGCAGAAAGCCCGGTGCGCCACCCCTCCGCATCTACCCCGCCCCCGCGGTCCAGCAGCACCACCGTGCTCGTCCCCTCCGGCGCGGGAATCCACACGGGCCGCGAAAGCGCCGCGCCGACGAGAAGAAGAAGCAGCATGCGCAGCACCAGCAGCGGCAGGTCCGTCGGCCGGCTGACGCGGACGGCGTTGCGCGGGTCCTCCGCCAGGAAGCGCGCCGTGGGAAGCGGCACCCGGCCGGGCGGACGGCGGCGGATCAGGTGTAGGGCGAGAGGCACCAGCATCGCGAGGGCGCCGGCAAGCAGGAACGCGGGGACGGCGAAGGTCAGCACCCCATCATCCCCGCCGCGCGTTCACCCAGGCCACCAGCGCGTCCTCGACGGGCTGCCCAGTCGTCAGGGGCACGTATTCCACGCCGCGCTCGCGCAGGCGGTCGGCCAATCCATCGTAGTAGGCGCGGACGCGGCGGACGTAGCCCGCGTCCGCATCCGGCGTGGCGGGAAGTTCGGTCTGTGGCTGCTCGGGATCGAAGAACAGCCCCGCGCCCGGCGGACGATCTCCGGATTCCGCCGCCGTCAGCACGCGCATGGCGATCACCTCGTCTCCCCGCGCGCGCAGGCGGGCCAGCGCGGTGACCAGCGCGGACCCGTCATCCTCTTCCAGCAGATCACTGATCAGCACCACGCGACCGCGCCGCTGCATGGTGCCGCCCACGCGGTCCAGCGCGGCCCCGGCAGACCCGGAGCCGGACGGCGCCATGCGCTCCAGCTGCATCAGCAGGTCGTGCAGGTGCCCGCGGCGGGAGCGCGGCGCCAGCAGCAGGCGCGGCTCCGCACCGAACGCCGCCAGCCCCACGGCATCGCCCGCGCCCAGCATCAGGTGCGCGAGTGCGGCGGCCACGTAGGCGGCGTATCGCGACTTGGGAACACCGCCCGGGTCGGCGTAGTCCATGGACGCCGACGTGTCCATCACCAGCCAGCACTGCAGGTTGGAGCGCTCCTCGAACTCGCGGACGTACAGCCGGTCGGTGCGGGCGTAGAGCTTCCAATCCACGTAGCGAACGTCGTCGCCCTGCTGGTAGTCGCGGTGCTTGGCGAAGTCCTCGCCCGAGCCGTGCTGGGGGGAGCGGTGAATGCCGGATTGGAAGCCGCGCACGATGGTCTTCGCGATCAGGTCCAGCCCACCCACGCGCTCCAGCAGGTGCGGGGGGAGGAATGCGGCCGTCGCGGTCATGGGCGCGGCCTCGCGCGGCCTCGCCGCGATTCCCCAAAATCTGAACCGGCCTCAGCCCTGCACGGGCGAATGAATTCGCTGCAACAACCACACGAAGTCTGCCTTCGCAGACTGGCCTGCTGCGGTGTGAGATCGAGTCTGTGGCGCGCCCGGAGCTTGGTGCAGTTCTCCCCCTCTCCCGCTTGCGCTACCCATTACCCACATCTTTGTATCGGGCCA
>NZ_DASVSF010000094.1 GCF_036388275.1 Longimicrobium sp. | reverse complement strand
GTCTCGTTGAACACGCTCGCGTCGTTCGGGACGGAGACGGAGTCGGCGAGGTTGAACCGCTTGACGATGTCGGCGTCGCCCGAGAAGCCGAGCGCGCGGAGCAGCGTCGTGACCGGCAGCTTCTTCTTCCGGTCGATGTACGCCCACATCATGTTCCCGACGTCGGTCGAGAACTCGATCCACGAGCCGCGGAAAGGGATGACGCGCGCCGAGTACAGCTCGGTCCCGTTCGGGTGCACCGAGACGTCGAAGAAGACGCCCGGGCTCCGGTGGAGCTGGCTGACGATGACGCGCTCGGCGCCGTTGATGATGAAGGTGCCCAGGGGGGTCAGGACCGGCAGGTCCCCCAGGTACACTTCCTTTTCGATGATGTCCTTGGGACGGCGCTCGTCGCCCACGTCCTCCCACACCACCAGCCGGAGCGTCGCCTTGAGCGGAGCCGCGTACGTCATGTCGCGCTCCATGCACTCCTCCATGTCGTACTTGGGCTCGCCCAGCGAGTACCGTACGAATTCCAGGGAGAAGTTCCCGTTGACGTCCGAGATGGGGAAGATCTCGTTGAAGACGCGCTCCAGCCCCACGTCCTCGCGCTCACGCGCGGCGGCGTCGGTCTGGAGAAGCGTGTCGAACGCCCTCAGCTGCACGTCGAGGAGGTTGGGATGCTCCATCCCCGACGTCAGCTTGGCGAATGAGACGATCGGTTTGTTCAGCGTTGCCAAGTGGGTCTCCCTCTCAGCGTGCGTGGATTCGGAAAAGCGCAAACGACCCCGACCGAATGCGATTCGGCGGGGCGGCGTACCGTCCGTCGGAATTTGATTGTAGTCCTGCTCTGTGCCATGTGCCGCCGCGCTGGAGTAACCGGAAAAGGAAGCCGGTGCGGCCCGTGGCCGCTCCGGCTTCGCGGTCCGGCGCGCGGAGCCCCTGGGGGTTCCGCGCGCCGGCTCGCCCGGTTACTTCAGCTCGACGGTGGCGCCCTGCTCGGTCAGCTTGGTGCGCATGGCCTCGGCCTCGTCCTTGGTCAGGCCGTCCTTGACGGTCTTGGGAGCGCCGTCCACCAGGTCCTTGGCTTCCTTCAGGCCCAGGCCGGTCAGCTCGCGCACGACCTTGATCACCTGGATCTTCTTCTCGCCGGCGGCCATCAGCACGACGTCGAACTCGGTCTTCTCCTCGGCGGCCGGGGCCGCGGGTCCACCAGTCGCGGCGGCGGCGACGGCCACGGGGGCCGCGGCGGTCACGCCGAACTTCTCCTCGAAAGCCTTCACGAAGTCGGACAGCTCGAGAACGGTCATGTTGCCGATCGCGTCGAGCAGCTCGTCACGGGTAAGCGTCGCCATCTCAGGGGCTCCTTTAGTCTACGTTCGTTCGTACAGGAATGTCAGATCGGTTCCGGCCCGGGGCCGGCGTGCTCATGGGCGGAACGGGCCCTCAGGCCCCCGCCTCTTCCTTCTGCTGCCGGAGCTGGTCCACCGCGCGGGCAAAGCCGGCGATGAGCTGGCTCATCCCACCCGCCAGGCGCGCCATCGGCGCCTGCAGGCCGCCGGCGATCTGCGCCAGCAGCACCTCGCGGGGCGGCATGTCGGCCAGCTGCCGCACCTGCGCCGGGTCGAAGGGCTTCCGGTCCACCACGCCCACCTTCACGGTGGGGCGGTCGCCGAACTCCCGGGCGAAGTCGGCCAGCACCTTGGCCGGCGCAACCGCGTCCTCGCGGCCGATCACCACCCCCGTGGGGCCGGTGAAGAAGCCCGCGATGTCGGGCAGCTCCAGGCCGTCGAGGGCCCGGATGGCCAGCGTGTTCTTGACCACCACGTAGTCCACGCCCTGCTTGCGCAGGCGGCTGCGGAACTCGGTGATCTGCTTCACGCTCAGGCCGGTGAAGTCCGTCAGGTAGAACGCGCTCGCGTCGCCCAGCTTCTGCTGGAGCTCGGTGACGACGACGTTCTTCTCGTCTTTCCTCATCCGCTCAGCTCCGCCGGAAAAGGTTGGCATCCACCGGAACGCCGGGTCCCATGGTGCTGGAAACCGTCAGCCCGCGCACGTACTGCCCCTTGGCAGCCGCCGGCTTGGCCCGGATCACCGTGTCCATGAAGGCGCTCAGGTTCTCTTCCAGCTTCGCCGGCTCGAACGACACCTTCCCGATGGGAACGTGCACGTTGCCCGTGCGGTCCACGCGGAACTCGATCTTGCCGGCCTTGATCTCGCGCACCGCGCGCGAAACGTCCATCGTCACCGTGCCCGCCTTGGGCGTGGGCATCAGGCCGCGGGGGCCCAGGATGCGCCCCAGCTGGCCCACCTGGCCCATCATGTCGGGCGTGGCGACGCAGACGTCGAAATCCAGCCAGCCGTCCTTGATCTTCTGGACGTACTCGGTGCCCACGAAATCGGCACCGGCTTCCTCCGCCTCACGCGCGCGGTCGCCCTGGGCGATCACGAGCACGCGGGCGGTCTTCCCCGTACCGTGGGGAAGGACGACGGCGCCGCGGACGATCTGGTCCGCGTGCCTCGGGTCGACGCCAAGGCGGACGGCGGCTTCCACCGTCTCGTCGAACTTGGCGAAGCTCAGCTCCTTGACGAGGCTTACGGCCTCGGCGGGCTGAAACGTCGATCCCTCGGGCACACGGGCCTGCGCGTCGCGGAACTTTTTCCCGTGCTTTGGCATGTACCCCCTCAGCGAACGTTTCTCACGAGTCCTCCCACCCGGCGTTCGCCTGGCCCGCGGTGGTTGATCGGACGGGATTTTCGGCCGCGCTCCGCATTCCTGCGAAACGGAAGGGCGGGAGACCGCTTCCTGGGCTCCGGCCGAACTCCACTTCTCCCGCCTGGGACCGGGGACGCTCGAAAGCGCCCTCCGGCTCCTGACTTGAAGTACCTGGTGCCTGGTGCCTAGTGCCAAGGACTTGGTACTGGGCACTCGGGACTGGGTACTTCCCTTACTTCGCCACCTCGACGCCCATCGACCGGGCGGTGCCGGCGATCTGGCGCATGGCGCCCTCGATGTCGGCCGCGTTCAGGTCGGGCATCTTGGTTTCGGCGATGCTGCGCAGCTGCTCCTGCGAGAGCGTGCCCACCTTGGTCTTCTTCGACGAGGCGGAGCCCTTGTCCAGGCCGATGGCCTTCTTGATCAGCACCGCCGCCGGGGGCGTCTTGGTGATGAACGTGAAGGAGCGGTCCGCGTACACGGTGATCTCGACGGGGATGATCATCCCCGGCTGACCCTGCGTGCGCGCGTTGAACTGCTTGCAGAACTCCATGATGTTCACGCCGTGCTGGCCCAGCGCGGGGCCCACGGGGGGCGCCGGGTTGGCCGCGGCGGCGGGAACCTGGAGCTTGATGAACCCGGTGACTTTCTTCGCCATCTTCGCCTCGAATCAACGTCCGCTTCAGAAGCCGCGGAGCTGCGTGTAGTCCAGCTCGATGCTGGTGGGCCGCCCGAAGAGCGACACCTCCACCTTGACCTTGCCCTTGTCGTGGTCGATGTCCTGCACGGTGCCGCTGAACTCCTTGAACGGCCCGTCGGTCACCTCGACCACCTGCCCGTGGTTAAACGGGATCAGCACCACCGGGGCCTCGGCGGCGGCCGGGGCCGCTTCCTCCTGACCCAGCACCTTCGACAGCTCGTCGTCCGTCAGCGGCGCGGGCTCGGCGCCCGTGCCCAGGAACTTGATGACGCCCTGGATGCTGTTGATCAGGTGGGCCGTGCGCTGGTTGTACACCATCTTCACCAGCACGTACCCCGGGTACAGCTTCCGGGTGACGGTCACGCGCTTGCCGTTGCGAAGCTCCACCTCTTCACGGGTGGGGACCATCACTTCCTGGATCTGCCGGGTTTCCGGCTCGCCCTGCTCCTCGTCGATGCGGCGCTGGATCAGCCGCTGCACCTTGTTCTCGTGCCCCGAATAGCTCTGGATGGCGTACCACTTGGCGTCGGCCATGGGCGCGCTCAGCTCGTGAACAGGGACGAGATCATGTCGAGCACCAAGCCGACCCCGCGGTCCATCACGAAGATGATGGAGGCCATCACCAGCATGAACACCACGATCATCCCGGTGGAGCTCTTCAGCTGCGCCTGGTCGGGCCAGGTGATCTTCTTGACCTGCTCGACGACTTCACCGAAGAAGTCGAGGGCAGAGGTACGCGTCGTCGTCTCAGCCATGCGGAAACCGTTCGCGATCAAAAAAGGGTGCCGGCCGGCCCGGAAAGGGCCGGCCGCCGTTCCGGTGCCGCTTACTTGGTTTCCTTGTGCGGCCGGTGCGTGTTGCACCGCGGGCAGTACTTCTTGTACTCCACCCGCTCGGGGTGCTTCCGCTTGTTCTTCGTCTTGTGATAATTCCTCTCCTTGCACTCGGTGCAAGCGAGGATGACCTTGTCACGCATGGCTGTTTCTCCTTACCCGCGAATAGACGACGAGCGGCGGGGAGGCGACGGTGCCTCCCCACCGCTGTGCCGGCCGTTGATCAGTCCAGGATTTCGGTGACGACGCCGGCGCCGACGGTGCGGCCGCCCTCGCGGATGGCGAAGCGAAGCTCCTTTTCCATCGCGATCGGCGTGATCAGCTCCACCGACATCTGCACGTTGTCGCCCGGCATCACCATCTCCACACCCTCGGGGAGGTTGGCGGTGCCCGTCACGTCCGTCGTGCGGAAGTAGAACTGCGGGCGGTACCCGTTGAAG
>NZ_DASVSF010000093.1 GCF_036388275.1 Longimicrobium sp. | reverse complement strand
GCATGCCTCGGCTGCCCCCCAACCCCAGCCCATCCCCCGCAAACTGCGCGGGGGAAGGGAGCCAGTCTGGTGCGCGTCCCCGATTCCCGCCACACCATCGCCTGTCATCCTGAGGCCCACGCGCACGGCACTCGCCTACTCACCGTGCTTCGCGGGCCGAAGGATCTAACCGCGGACGCCTCTCACTTGGGGCGCGGCAGCGGTCACCAGTGCCGAGGCCTGGCTCGCTCGGCTGTGTGGCGTTTCGACTTGAGCCGGCGCATGCCTCGGCTGCCCTCTCCCCCGGCCCCTCTCCCGCAAGCGGGAGAGGGGAGAATTCGATCGCGCTTCGGCGGGTGCGGTGCGTGTGCAGGCGAAGCTCGGGACGGGGCACGCGGCAGCGGCGCGGGTTGGGGCTTTCCGCGCTTCGAGCAGCGGGTGTACCCGCTCACGCCGGGGGCCGCTTGAACAGCGTCGATTCGTCGGCGAGCGCCGCGATGCGCCGCTGGGCGACGGGCAGCGCATAGTCCGCTACGCGCTCCCAGGGGATCCAGGCGACCTCGTCGTACAGCAGGGCGCGCGGATCACCGTCGACATGAGAGCAGCGGATGGCGTGATAGGTTGCGCGGACGTGCGTGAAGGTGTGCTCGACGACGCAGACCGGCTCGCCTGCGCGGATCTCGATGCCTAGCCCCTCGAGGCCGGCGCGCTCCGCCGCTGCCGAGACGGACTCGCCATCGGCGCGGATGGCCGCGGGAAAGGCCCACATGCCGCCCAGCCGCGCAGCCACGGGCCGGCGCACCAGCAGCACCCGGCCGTCACGCTCGATGACGGGAACGGCGGTATCCTCGTGCGGGAGCGGCTTCGCCTTCTTGCGGGCGGGCCGCTCGTTTTGCGTGCCCGCGGCAAAGGCGCCGCAGAATTCGCGCACCGGGCAGTCGCCGCACCGCGGGTTCCGGGGCACGCAGACCGTGGCGCCCAACTCCATCACCGACTGGTTGACGTCGCCCGGGCGCGGGCCGCGGACGAGAGCCGAGGCCATCGACCAGAGCATCTCGTCCGCGGGATCGGCGTCGTCCATCAGCCGGGCGAAGACGCGGCGCACGTTTCCATCCACCACGGGCTCCTCGCGCCCGAACGCGATGGACATGACGGCGCCGGCCGTGTACCGCCCCACCCCAGGCAGGGCGCGGAACGCGTCGGGATCGCCCGGCACGTGTCCGCCATGCTGCTGGTGCACCAGGCCGGCGGCGCGGTGAAAGTTGCGGGCGCGAGAGTAGTATCCCAGGCCCTCCCACGCCTTTAGCACGTCGTCCAGCGACGCTTCCGCCAGCGCCGCAACGGTGGGAAACCGCTGCAGCCACCGCTCGAAGTAGGGCCGCACCGTCTCCACGCGCGTCTGCTGAAGCATCACCTCCGACAGCCACACGCGGTACGGGTCCGCCGCCTCACCGGGCGCGGATCGCCAGGGCAGGTCGCGCCGGTGCGCGTCGTACCAGGCCAGCAGGCGGGGGCGGAGGTCGGGAGGGAGCAAGGGAAGTGCGTGAGTGCGTGAGTGCGAAAGTGGGAAAGTGGGAAAGTCGGGGGAGGCACCCTCGACATGCGCGGGCGATCTGTCATCCTGAGGCCCAGGCACACCCGACCGGCCCGTGCCTCACCCCTCGCGGGCCGAAGGATCTAGCCTGGGCCACGAACTAGCTTGGGCGCGGCAGCGGTCATGGAAGCAGAGGCCTCGGCTCCGCGGGGGCCCTCACCCGTTCTCGCTTATGCTCGTCCACCTCTCCCACAAACAGCGTGGGAGAGGGAGTACACTTCGCGCTAGGGTGCGTCAGGTCGGGCTCGGTGCTCGAGCCGGCGCCCCTCATCCCCAACCCTTCCCCCGCAAACAGCGCGGGGGAAGGGAGCCAGTCGAGCGCGCTGGGCCAGCCGGAGCGCGATCGAATTCTCCCCTCTCCCGCTTGCGGGAGAGGGGCCGGGGGAGAGGGCAGCCGCGGCATGCGCCGGCCAAGTTCGAAATGCCCCAACGTCGCGGCCTCTGCACGGGTGCCCGCTGCCGCGCCCAAGCTGTTACGTGCCCCACGTTAGATCCTTCGGCCCGCGAGGTGGCGGGTGTGGGCGAGTACCGCGCGCCTGGGCCTCAGGATGACAGGCCCTCGTGCGCGGAATAGTCCCCGAAGCGCACCGAACTAGCGCCCTTCCCCCGCGCAGTTTGCGGGGGAAGGGCTGGGGATGGGGGGCGGCCGCCGCATGCGCCTAACCCAGCCCCACCCGCCACGAACATCTCCCCTCTCCGCACAGCCGTATCCTGCGGAAAGGAGCCCGGGGTGGGGCGGCACTTTCGCACTAACGCACTTCCCTCTCCCTACTCCGCCTCCATCAACTCCGGCACGCGTGCCGCCACCCACACCAGCACCACGAGCAGCACCCCGCACCCCACGGCCAGCGCGAACGGCGCACCCATCCATCGCGCTACGGCGCCCGCCTGCAGCGACCCCAGCGGCGTCATCCCCACGAACATGAACACGTAGACGCTCATCACCCGCCCGCGCAGCCGGTGCGGAACCCGGGACTGCAGCAGCCCGTTCAGGGTGGCGTTGTTCAGAATGATCATGAAGCCGGCGCACGCCAGCAGCACCATCGACAGCCAGAACGACCGCGACAGCGCGAACGCCATCAGCAGCACCGTATACGCCACGCCCGCACCCATGATCAGCCGCCCCCGCGGAATGCGCGTGCCCCGGGCCGCCAGGAACATCCCCGCCGTCAGCGCCCCCGCGCCCGTGGCGGAAAGCAGCCATCCCAGCCCCCGCGCGCCCACGTCCAGCACATCGCGCGCGAACACGGGAAGGAGCATGGCGTAGGGAAACACGGTGATGGACATCGCCGCGATCAGCCACACCAGCGTCTTTACCACGCGGTCGCCGCGGATGTATGCCAGCCCCTCGCTCAAGCCCTCGACGATCCCCACCGTGGACGCCGGCCGACGCGCGCGGGGAAGCCGCATCATCATCAGCCCCACGATCACCGCCACGTACGACACCGCGTTGGCGTAGAAGCACGCCGCGATCCCCGCCCCGCCGATCAGCAGCCCCGCGATGGCCGGGCCCACGATGCGCGACGCGTTGAACGCCGACGAGTTGAGCGCGATGGCGTTCTCCAGGTCTGCCCGCCCCACCAGCTCGGCGAAGAACGCCTGCCGCGTGGGTACCTCGAACGCCGACGCCGTGCCCAGCACGAACACCAGCATCAGCAGCGTGGGATACGAGATGCGCCCCGCGTCCGTCAGCACGGCGATGGCCAGCGCACCCGCCAGCGCCGCGCACTGTGCCGAAACGATGATCCGCCGCTTGTCCCAGCGGTCGGCCACCACGCCGGCGTACAGGCCGAACAGCAGCGTGGGGAGCGAAGAGACGGCGGTCACCAGCCCCAGCTTCATCTCCGAATCCGTCAGATCCAGGACCAGCCAGCCCTGCGCCGTAGACTGCATCCACGTTCCCGTCAGCGACAGCAGGTGGCCCACGTAGAATACGCGAAAGTTGCGGTGCCGCAGCGCCCCGAACGCCCGCGGGCCCGGCGCCGCCGCGCCCGACAGGGGCGACGAGGGGCCCGGGTTGCCGCCGGCGGGCGCGCGAAAGGAGGCGGCGGAACCTGCTTCCGCCGCCTCGCGCGCTTCCCGGTTCTCGTCGTCCAACACGCCCGTGGTTCGTCCCGCTGTTCCCGTCCCGCTCCGGATCGGTAACTTACCCCGCGCGCGCCCCACCCGCCACCATTGGGCGGATGGCCCGCAACGTGCTGCCCCGGCGTCCCTTGCCGTTCCCCCGGAGGCTCCAGATGCGGTTCACCAGCTACTCCCGCTTCACCGGCCACATGGCCGACGCGCTGAACCTGCAGGCGCTGCTCGACCAGCTTTCCGACTTCCTGCTGCAGAGCGGGTTCGCCGGCGGCTACCACGTGAACCCCTGGTGGGGCGAGTTCGGCGGCGACGAGGACGACCGCTCGCTCGACGCGCTGAAGGAGGCGCTGCTGCGCGCGCTGCTGGAAAGCGGGCAGCTGACCCCGGAGATGATCCAGGAGCTGCGCGGCGACGGGGCGCCCGACGAAGAGGTGCAGCAGAAGATCGCCGAGCTGCTGGACCGGCTGATCCAGCGGATGGTGGAGGAGGGCTACCTGAACGTGGCTGAGCCTCCCCAAGCGCCCGAGGGCTACACCGAGATGCAGGGCGAGGGAAAGATCGACGACGCGCGCGAGGCGTCGCGGCAGGTGGAGTTCTCGCTCACGGGCAAGGGAATCGACTTCCTGGGCTACCGCACCCTCCGGCAGCTGCTGGGTGCCATGGGCCGCTCCGCCGCGGGCGCGCACGAGACGCCCCACTACGCCACCGGCGTCGAGGCCGAGGTGGCCAGCCGCCCGTACGAGTTCGGCGACACCCTGAACCTGGACATCCCCGCCACCCTCAAGAGCGCCCTTTCGCGCGAGGGGCTGCGCGACGACGGGACGATCGGCCTGGAGTACGGCGACCTTCACGTCCACCAGTCCGAGTACCGCTCCAGCTGCGCCACGGTGCTGATGCTGGACACCAGCCACTCGATGATCCTGTACGGCGAGGACCGCTTTACTCCCGCCAAGAAGGTGGCGCTGGCACTCACGCACCTGATCCGCACCCAGTTTCCGGGCGACACGCTGAAGGTGGTGACCTTTGGCGACACGGCGGAGGAGATCCCCCTCGGCCGGGTGGCGCAGGCGCAGGTGGGGCCCTTTCACACCAACACGGCGGCGGGCTTTCAGCTCGCGCGGCGGCTGCTGATGGCGCAGAACAAGGACATGCGCCAGATCATCATGATCACCGACGGCAAGCCCTCCGCCGTCACCCTGCCCGACGGGCGCGTCTACAAGAACTCCATGGGGCTGGACGCGTTCGTCCTGAACGAGACCTTTCAGGAGGTGGGCGCCTGCCGCAAGGCGGGGATTTTGATCAACACCTTCATGCTGGCGCGCGACCCGGCGCTGGTGGCCTTCGTCAACCAGGTTTCGCAGATCGCCCGCGGTAAGGCCTACTTCACCAGCACCATGACGCTCGGGCAGTACATCATGCGCGACTTCCTGCGTCGAAAGACCAAGCGCGCCGGGTGAGGGGCGCCCACGTGCCCACGCCCACCCTGGCCCCGTTCTCCGCGCGCAGGCGGTGGGCAGCCGCCGTCCTGCTGGGGGTGGCGGGGCTGCTGCTGAACCTGCTTCCCCTGCCGCTTTCGCCCGGGACGGACCTGATCTTCGGCGGGGTGGCGTACCTGCTGGCCGCCGTGGCCCTAGGCCCCTGGCACGGGCTGGTGGCGGCGGGCATCGCCTCGGTGCGCACCCTCTGGCTGTGGAACCACCCCTACGCGCTGCTGATCTTCTGCATGGAGGCGCTGTGCGTGGGGTACCTGGCTCGCCGCGAGCGCCGCCCGCTGGTGGGCGACCTCGTGTACTGGATCGTGGCCGGGGTCCCGCTGCTGTTCGTTACCTACTGGGCGATCCTGGGGGTGCGCGGCAGCACGGCCGCGGTCCTCTTTCTCAAGCAGCCGTTCAACGGGCTGATCGACGCGCTGGTGGTGGAGGCGCTGCTGCTGGTCCCCGCCGTCCGCGCCGCGCTGGGCATTCGCGGCCGGCCCCCGCTGCGCGCGGCGCTGGCCGTCGTCGTCACCGTCGCCGCCACCCTGCCGGCGCTGGCCTTCGGCACGTGGACGGGGCTGCGCGAGTGGGACCTGAACGTGGCACGAGCCCGCGAGCGGCTGCGGCTGTCCGCCTCGGGCTACGCGTCGCGCCTGGGCGAGTACGTGCAGCTTCATGCGCAGGAGGTGCGCACCCTGGCCGAATCGGCGGAGCGCCGGGGCTCGGTTAGCCCGGCGGAGATGCAGGCCCTTGTGGAGAGCGGCACCGAGTTCCCCGGGTTCCTCACCATCTACGCGGCCGATGCACGGGGCCGTTCCATCGCTGCCCATCCCCTCGTCGATCCTACGGGCCGCAAGCGGGTGGGGGCCGACTACAGCCATCGCGAGTACTACCGGCGGGTTCGCGAAACGCGGCGCACCGTGGTCAGCGAGGTGCTGCACGGCGCCACCTCGCGCGAGCCGGTGATCGTCATCGTCCATCCCGTCGTCCTGGGCGATACGATGGCCGCGTTCGTCGCCGGGGCCGTGAACCTGCGCCGGCTGCCCGTGCCCGATCCGCCGCCCGGCCGCCAGGAGCGCCTTCACGTGGCCGACATGCGCGGACGGGTGATCTACGACAGCCATGCGCCCTACCACCAGGGCGACGTTCCGCACAACATGGCCGATTCCGCCGGCTACCGCGCCGTGATGGTGGCGCCGGATGGTGGAACGGTCACGTTTTCCCGCGCCGGCCCGCGCGCGCCCGCGGCCCAGCAGGCGGCGCGGGTGCTGGCCGCGGTGGAACGCATCCCGTCGCTGGGCTGGGTGGTGTGGATCGAGCAGCCCTACTCGTCCATCCAGGGCTTCGTCGCCGATTCGTACGTACGCCTGCTTTCGCTGCTGATCGGGGTGATCGTGCTGGCCCTGGGCGCCAGCAGCCTGCTGGCCGCGTACCTGGCCGAGCCGCTGCTGCACATGCGGGCCACCGCCATGGCCCTGGCTGGCGGCGACCGCAAGGCGAGGGTTGGACGGCTGGTGGCCGGCGCCCCGGCGGAGGTGGCCCAGCTGGGGCGCGACTTCGACGACATGGCCGCGGCGCTGGCCCGCCGCGCGGAGGAACTGGAGGAGCTGGGGGAGATCGCGCGGTCCCTCGCCTCCACGCACGACACCGGCGAGGTGCTGCGGCGGGTGACGGAGGCCGTGGTGCGGCTGGTGGAGTGCCAGGGATGCGGAATCGCGCTGCTGCTGCCGGACGGCATGCTGCGCATCAGCGACGACGCCACGGGGCTGCTTCGGGATGCGGCCGGGCGCGAGCTGCCGGCGGAGAGCACGCTGGTGGGGTACGCGGCGCGCGAGGGCCGGCCGCTGCTGGTGCGCGACATCGCCACTGATCCGCGCGCCACGGGCACCGTGCTCGAAGTGCAGAAGGTGGCGTCGGCCATCTGCGCGCCGCTGCTGGGGCGCTCCGGGGCGCTGGGTGCGCTCACCGCCGTCCGCGCGCGCGGGGCCGAGCCCTTCAGCGACGCCGACCTGATGCTTCTCGATCGCCTTTCGCGCCACGCGGCGGTGGCGGTGGAGAACGCGCAGCTGCTGGAGGCAGCGCAGGCCGCGGCACGTGCGCGCTCCGATTTCATCGCCACCATGAGCCACGAGCTGCGCACCCCGCTGAACGCGGTGCTGGGGCACGTGGAGCTGCTGCAGATGGGCATTCACGGCCCCGTGACGCCCCCGCAGGTGAACTCGCTGTCGCGCATCCAGACGGCGTCGCGGCACCTGCGCGGGCTGATCGAGGAGGTGCTTTCGTTCTCGCGGCTGGAGGCGGGGCACGCGGAGGTGAGGACGGAGCCGGTGGACCTGTGCGAGCTGGCGCGCGAGGTGGCCGACGTCATCCAGCCGCTGGCGATGCAGAAGGCGCTGGAGTTTCGCCTGGACGGGTGCGACCCTCACCCGGTGGTGCAGACCGATCCTGACAAGGTGCGGCAGATCCTGATCAACCTGGCGGGCAACGCGGTGAAGTTCACCGACGAGGGCGAGGTGTCCATCCAGGTTCGTTCGATGGACGGCGTCGTTGCGCTCTCGGTGTGCGACACCGGCCCCGGCATTCCGCACGAAGACCAGGAGCGCCTCTTCCGCCCCTTCGAGCAGCTGGAGAGCGGGCTGGCGCGCACGCACGGCGGAACGGGGCTGGGGCTGTACCTGTCTGGCCAGTACGCGCGGATGCTGGGGGGCACGATTGAGGTGAAGAGCGAGCCGGGTCAGGGCAGCACCTTCTCCCTCGTGCTCCCCCGCGAGTTCGTGCCGGCGGACGAGGGGGCGGACGTTGCTCCGGAGCACGCGAAGGCTCAACCCGAAGATTGACATAGTATCGCGGATCTATTTACCGACTGAGCTGGTTTACGAAAGCGAATCATGGCGACTCAATTCTGGATGATTCGGGCAGGTGAGGGCGGCTACCTAGTTGAGGATTTCGAGCGCACCGGCCACGTCGCCATTGGCTGGCGGGAGGCTGGGGATTTCACTCCGATCCAGACGCTCGGACAGATGCGGGAGCGCTTGGCGCAGGCTTATCCGGATGAGAAGCCGGGCTGGCTCGGAAATGCCGCCGCGATGTGCTTCAAGTTCCGCAAGAGAATCCGGCCCGGAGACCGCGTCGTCACGTACGATCCCCAGCGGCGTGAATACCTGATTGGCACCATGGAGGCGACTACGAGTTCAAGCCCGGACTAATCCCGGACTACGATCACGTTCGCAAAGTAAAATGGGAGGGCCGTGTCAGCCGGGACGCTCTGAGCCTGGGGTCGCGAAACACGCTCGGAAGCACGCTTACACTCTTCGAGCCCGGCACAGCGGTTCTGCAGGAAATCGAGCAGGCCCGGCACGCCGGAGCCGAAGCGCGGGAAGAAGAGGTCAAGGAAGCCGAAGAGGAGTGGCAGGTCATCCGGCGCGATGTTCTCGATCGCGCTCACGAGTTCATCAAGGACCGGCTGCGTGCACTCTCGCCGGAGCAGATGGAACTGCTGGTGGCGGCACTGCTTCGGGCGATGGGATACAAGGCAAGAGTTACAGGCCGGGGGCCTGATCGCGGGCGAGACGTGATTGCATCCCCTGACGGTCTCGGCTTTCAGCAGCCGCGCATCATCGGAGAGGTAAAGCACCGTCGAGACACGATCGGCGCCCCGCAAATCCGGAGCTTTCTAGGTGGGTTGCGGGCGGGTGATCAAGGTCTGTACGTGAGCACAGGCGGGTACACGCGCGAGGCTCGATACGAAGCCGATCGTGCCAGCAATCCAATCACACTCGTCGATCTTGATGAACTCGCGTCCTTGGTCGTGGAGCACTACGAGCGATTTGATTCAGAAGGGCGCAGTCTCGTGCCATTGACCCGTGTGTATTGGCCCGCATCGTAACCAAGCAAACGCCCGGATCTAGGTTCTGCTGTCCCGCACTCCCGCCTTCCCGCCCGCGTTCGCCCACAGCGCCTGCTCTACTTGGACCGGCGTCCAGCCAAGCTGTTTGGCCCGATCGCGTATGGCCGCGGCGTACTTCAGGTAGAACGGGATGGTGAACGCCGTCTCCCCTAGCCGGGGCACCTGAGCCGCCACCAGGTCGTCGAAGAACGGGTAGATCTCGGGAGCCGCCGCCGCGGCGATTGCAGACGCCGTGGCCGGGCCTACGCCGGCGAGCTCCGCCATCACGGCGATCGGCATGCGCGCGTCCGGGACCGCAGCCAGCGCTCGGGTGCTGGCTTTCACCACGTCATCAGGGGAGTTGCCGCGCACCAGCACCAGGTTGCGCGCCCGCCACACCCCGCGCGCCATCTTCCACTCCGTCGCCCGCACGAGCTCGTCGTGCGTGGCGTGCTTCGGCTGGCGGGAGACGATGGCGGCGGGTAATTCCGAGCGATACCAGCGATCCAGTTCCGCGAGCCGCGCGACGCCCTGCGCCGCGACGACGGCTTCGTACCCATCCAGCGCCGCCTGCCACAGTTCCAGCGAATCCGACGTCCACAATTTCTTCACGGTGAGCTCACGATCGGGTGAGGATGCCGACGGGACCGCATGAAAGATACGCACAGAAGAAGCCCCGCGCAGTTTGGCAACGCGGAGTCGTTCCACAGATCTACCCGTCCTCGGGGAAGCTTGCCTTGTTGTTGAAGCCTTTGCCGCAGATCGGACAGCCGGGTTGCCCAGAGCCGATCTTCGGACCCTACCACAACCCGCTTGACTCGCCAAGTTCCCCCATTATCATAGGCATTGTTATGGCGCGACTGGATCGGTCAGTGCGCACGTTCACCTGATGAGGTGAGGCCGTACGCACGGATCCCGGCTTTCCGACAGGTCAGGAGGCCGACGAATCGCGGGCCCGCACGGCGTCGTTGATCCGGCGCCGGAACTCTGCCCTGCGGTGCTCTCCCTCACCATACGTGATTCCCATGAGGCGCCACGCCCGTTCCGCGCAACTGTCAGAAACCAGCGAGAGAAGGTCCAGCAAGTCGCCATCATAGCTGCGATGGCTCTTGAATTCGGAGGCCCGGAGCTCATCCGAGGTGGCGTACTCAAACCCTTTGGGATCGGGGAAGGCGTTCCAGGCTAATCCTTCTCTGTGGGCTTCGTCAGGCGGCAGGATGATCGAGAATGCCGCGATGAATTCCTCGTCGGTGAAAGTCTTCTCGTCTCGGATGGGCATAGTCGTTCGCGCAGATTCGTGTTCAGCAGGTTGTGGATCGGTCACTTGATTCCGGTCCCGTACTCCACCTGTAAACCTTCATGGGAGGCTTCACGTGAAAAGCAATGCTCGATTCGGCCGCACCAGATTCCAGTTTCCAGCGAGCCGTCTGACGGCACTTTTCCCCATGTTCCTGGCGGCGTGTGTGGATGATGCGCCAACACCGATCGCTCCCGACAGTACCGCCTTGCTCTCGCAGGTTCAGAGTCCCGCGGAGGGCGGTCCCGATCTCGTGCTCGAACCTCGCTTCGAGATTGAAGTGGACGTGGAGGGCGCGCTGAAGCCCGGCCGACCGATCCATCTTACCGTGCGCGGGCAGGCCAGGCACGGCACCGCAGATGCCGAAGTTCGGCTATTCTTGCCTGAGCTGGCGGCCGCAGAGCGGAGCAGCTGGGATTTGATTGACATTCCGGTCGGCGAGGATCTGCCTCCACAATTCCGGGTTCGGAAGGGCTTCGCTGCAGGGGAGAGTTTCCGCGAACGCGCGACAATAACATTTCCCGAGCCGGGCTACTACTATGTCCTGGCCACGGTCCTCCAGCACTCGGATGATCCGCGAACCGATGCCAAAGGCCAACTAATTGGCAGCGGAGCGGGTCGGGAACTGTGGCTTTGGGTCGACGAGCGCGGCGGGCGGATCACAGACCGGTTCGATCCCATGCTGTTCCCCGCCGGAACGCGCCGGGTTCGCGGTCCCTTGAGTTCCGAGAAGCGGCCCCCTCGCGTCCGCCACGGTGACGTGGTGATAACATGCTCGATATCGCCGGCCGGGGGCGACTTCACCGCGTCATCCACCGGTTGCCCGCCCCCACCCGACAGCTCGATGGTTGTCAATCGGCCAGCGCCGAACGCCACGGCAGCAGTGACGGTTACCTACAGCGACGCTGGGACAGGCGGCACGGTTCGCCCGCTTGTGGATGCGTGGGTAGCCTGGAAGGTGTTCAACACCACCACGAACGCCGAGATCGCACGTAGTGGTGGCTACACGAATGGTAGTGGCGTCAGCCCGACGATTGACTGTCTCGGTCCTACGAGCGAGCGGCGGCTCGAGGTCACCGTTCATACCGAGAACCGCAAGGCAGAGGTTAAGAGCTACATTACGTCGAATCCGGATCGCACCTTAGCGGGGCAGTATTTCGGCGCTTGCGGTGGAAGCATCCCGATCACCGCTGACAACCAGCAGGCGCACCTTTTCACGAACCTGAACAAGAACTACGACGGGCACCAGCGCATCTTCTTCAGCGTGCCCACGACGATGAAGGCAGGTCTCTACCCCGTTAGCAGTTACGGCACGCGGTACGACTGGGGCTCCGATCATGTGCGCATCGAGCAGACGTGGGACCACATCTGGAGGGAGATGGGCGTGATGGCGGCGGCCCACGAGTGGGGGCACCTCTGGCAGGACAAATATCTGTACGAATCACCGGCGACAAACGGGTTGATGCGGTTCTACAACGCCGCTTGTCCCAACCCGCACCCGCCGGGCGAGTATACGAACTTCGGATGCGCATTCGGAGAAGCGTTCGCGGATTGGTACGCCGCGGTGGTACGTGAGAGCGATCTCCCAACGTGGCGGAGAGACTTGGAAGAGAACAGATTGCATCTGCTTCACTGCGGCCAGAAGTGCACGAGCGACGGGTCCATTGTTCAAGGCGCCGTTCATGCCTTCCTCTGGGACATCGTAGACCCGGCATGGGTAGAGTCGCACGATCGAATACAGAAACCAGCCGCCGACGTGGTGGCCTCCATCAAAGGGTGTAAAATCTCTATCGATCGTGTCACCTACAAGCCGTACACGGGAATTGACCACCTTATTTGGTGTATGGAACGCCGCTTCCCGTATCAAGTAAGGATGCAGAAGACGTACGGGACGGGTGACACCCTGATGACGTTCTTCAACACACGGCCCTCCAATCAGTGGGTGAATGATGCCAGCGGGCATAGCGTGGCGAATCTCAGTGATGACTTCCGGCGGCTCTGGTTGGTAAACCTCTACAGCAGGCGCGAGAACGTTGGGACGGTTCCTGTGTTCCGTGCGATTTCTGCGGACGAGACTTCACCCCCGGATGAAGCGCCGACGGAGCCCACAAACCCTACCGATCCGGGCTGCGGGACGGAGCTAGTATGTTGAGCGTGAACGCCTATCGCGGACTCCGATGAAATGGCTCTCTTGCGCACGGCTGCTGGGAGCGGGCTTGTTGTGTGCCGCTTCTGCCTGCGGTGGAGTGCGTCACCCCGCGGGGCCAGATGACGTATCGCACACTGTAGGACCACCACCGAGTCCATGGAAGGCCGCAATTGCCTTCTACTTGCAGGACTCGACGCGCGTCGAGTTCTTCGACGGGGTGCGAACGCGCGTGGTGACGTCACGGGAAGGGATGGATGCGGCGCTTGGCCGCACCCCCTGGTATCGGGTGCATCTGCGCGACACGCTCACCACGCAGCTTCACGTCAGGATCGGGTTTCCCGGCGTGGGTACGGCCACTGCGGAATATCCGCTGACCGTGCAGCGGGGTGCCTTTTACGGGGTGTGGATCGGTACGTCGGGGTACGATGCACGCCGCATCATGAGCGCGCGGGAGCCTCGCTCGTACCCCGTGCCGCCGGAAGTTCAGAAAACGCCATCCGACTCTCTGTGGATTTATTGGGGAGCGAGAGACAGGAAGTGCTGGACGTGTCCAAACTGATGAGTAGGCATACCTCGGATTGAGCGAAAGGTCAGCCGTACGGATCCATCGGTGGGTGCCGAGCGCAAGAAGACGAGCCCCGGACCGCATCAGCAGTCCGGGGCTCGTTCATCATCCGTCAACCGTTCCGGCTTACCAGATCCGCACGCGCTTCTCGGGAGCCACGTACATCCGGTCGCCTGGCTTTACGTTGAACGCCTCGTAGAACGCGGGCAGGTTCACCAGCACGCCGTTGGTGCGGTACATCCCGGGCGAGTGCGGGTCCGTCAGCAGCTGCTGGCGGAGCGCCTGGTCGCGGTACTTGGTGCGCCACACCTGCGCCCATCCAAGGAAGAACCGCTGGTCGCCGGTAAAGCCGCCGATCACGGGAGCCTGGCCCCCGTTCAGCGAGCGGCGATAGGCGCGGTGCGCGATCGCCAGCCCCGACAGGTCGCCGATGTTCTCGCCCAGCGTCAGCTGGCCGTTGACGCGCGCGCCCTCCAGCGGCTCGTACGCGCCGTACTGCTGGCTCAGCATCCCGGCGCGCTGCTCGAACGCCGACGCATCCGCGGACGTCCACCAGTCGCGCAGGTTGCCCGCGCCGTCGCTCTTGCGCCCCTGGTCGTCGAAGCCGTGGCTGATCTCGTGCCCGATCACGCCGCCGATGCCGCCGTAGTTCACCGCGTCGTCGGCCGTGGGGTCGAAGAACGGAGGCTGCAGTATGGCGGCCGGGAACACGATCTCGTTGTTCGTGGGGTTGTAGTACGCGTTCACCGTCTGCGGGGTCATCCCCCACTCCGCGCGGTCCACCGGCTGGCCCAGGCGGTTGATCATGCGGTTGTAGGCGAACTCCTGGGCGCGGCGCAGGTTGCCCATCAGGTCGCCCGGGCGGATCTCCAGCGCCGAGTAGTCGCGCCACTTCTCGGGATAGCCGATCTTGACGGTGAAGTTCGCGAGCTTGTCCTGCGCCTGAGCGCGGGTGGCCGGGCTCATCCACTCCAGCCCGTCGATGGCCTCGCGGTACGCCTCCACCAGGTTCTTCACCAGCTGCTCCATCCGCGCCTTGGACTCGGCGGGAAAGTGGCGCTGCACGTACAACTCGCCCACGGCCTCACCCAGCGAGCCCTCTACCACGTCCACGCCACTCTTCCAGCGCAGGGGCTGCTGCTGGATGCCGTTCAGCACGCCGCCGCGAAAGGCGAAGCGCGCGTCGCGGAAGTCACGGCTCAGGAACGAGGCCGCGTTGTCGACCAGCTTGAACACCAGGTAGCTCTGGATGTCCTGCACGGGCGTGGCCGCCAGCACGCGGTCCATTCCGGCAAAGTAGTCCGGCTGGCGCACCACGACGGTGTCCACGCCGTTCATCCCCGCGGCCCGCAGGTAGTCGGCCCAGCGGAAGCCGGGGGTGGTGGCCTGCAGCGCCGTTACCGCCGTGGGATTGTAGGTGGCGTTCGCGTCGCGGTTGCGGGTGCGCTCCCACTGCACGCGGGCCAGCTCCGTCTCGAATGCCACCACGCGCGCGGCGGCGCCGGCCGCGTTGGGGGTGCCCGCAAGCTCCAGCATCCGCTGCACGTACGCCGTGTACGACTGGCGGATGGCGGAGAAACGCTCGTTCTGCGTCAGGTAGTAGTCGCGGTCGGGAAGCCCCAGCCCGGACTGGCTGACGCTCACCACGTAGCGGCTGGAGTTGCCGCGGTCCTGGCTTACGAAGGTGCCGAAGGGGGGCGACACGCCCAGCCGCGCCAGGCGCGCGAACGTCTCCGGCAGCTGCCCGCGGTCGCGGATGGCACGGATATGGGCCAGCTCGCCGTTCAGCGGGGTGATGCCCAGCTGCTCGATGCGGACCGTGTCCATGAAGCTGGCGTACAGGTCGCCCACCTTGCGCGCGGTGGAGCCGGCCGGGTGCGACCCCGCGGCCGCCTCTTCGATGATCGCGCGGATGGCGGCCTGAGACTGGTCGCGCAACTCCACGAAGCTCCCGGTGCTGGCGCGGTCGCCCGGAATTTCCGTGCGGGCCAGCCAGCCGCCGTTCGCGAACTGGAAGAAGTCGTCCTGCGGACGAACGGAGCGGTCGAAGCCCGCCGTGTCCACACCCAGCCCCAGCGTGGGCGAGGGCTGAACGGGCGAGGAGGGCGCGCAGGCGCCCAGGGCGGCGGCGGCCAATGCAGCCGCCGCGTGTATACGAACTTTTCCGGCCATGCGTCTCCCGGGGAGTGGTGGTGCAGGGAGCACACTGATACTGACTTGTGGAACATTCGTTCCATAAGCGCTTGCGGCGGAATGGGTTATTCTCGATTCCCCGGGGCGGGCGAATGAATTCGCTGCAACAAACACACGAAGTCCACCTTCGTGGACTGGCTTGCCATGGAGTGAATTGAAGCGTGGGGCGCGCCCCGGAACGTAGTGCAGTTCACCCCCTCCCCTGCGCAGCGGGGGACGGGGGCCGGGGGGGAGGGGGCTTCCAAGGCATGCGAGGCAGCCAGTGGAACCCCGATCGAAGTTCTCCCCTCTCCCGGCGTAGTTTGCCGGGGGAAGGGCCGGGGGGAGGGGGAACTACACCACCGCAGTCGCCTCGATCTCCACCTTGGCCTCTTCCTCCAGCAGCCCGGCGACGATCACCAGCGTCATCGCGGGAAAGTGCGGGCCGAAGGCGTCGCGGTAGACGCGGCCCACGGCGCGCGTGTTCTCGGCGTAGGCGGCGCGGTCCGTCACGTACCATGTCATCCGCGTCACGTGCTCCGGCCCGGCCCCGGCCTCGCGCAGCACGGCGACCAGGTTCCGCAGCGCCTGGTCTGCCTGTCCCACGAAGTCGTCCGTCTCGAACGCGCAGCTCACCGGGTTCCACCCGATCTGCCCGGCGACGAACACCATCCGTCCCTGGGCCTCCACGCCGTTGGAATATCCTCGCGGCGACGCCCATCCTGTCGGCTGAAGCGTGCGATGGATCACGCGCCCTCCCGCAGCCGAAAGCGCTGGAGCTTGCCCGTCTGCGTGCGCGGAAGCTGGTCCAGGAAGGTCACGCGGCGCGGATACTTGTACGGGGCGATGTGGTCCTTCGCCCACTGCTGAAGCTCCTTCACCATCGCTTCACCCCCTTGGTGCCCCTCGCGCAGGACGACGAACGCGCTCACCACCTGCCCGCGCTCCGCGTCCGGCAGTCCGACGACGCCGCATTCCATCACCGCCGGGTGCTCCAGCAGCACGGCCTCCACCTCCGGCCCGGCGATGTTGTAGCCGGCGGAGACGATCATGTCGTCCGTGCGCGCCTGGTACCAGAAGTATCCATCCTCGTCCATCCGGTACGCGTCACCGGTCACATTCCACCCCTCCCACACGTATCCGCGCTGCCGCTCCTCGTCGTCCAGGTAGCGGCACCCGGTGGGGCCCTGCACTGCCAGCCGGCCGATGGAGCCGGGGGGCAGCGGGTTGCCGTCCTGGTCGATGATCTGTGCGCGGTACCCGGGAACCACCTTGCCGGTGGAGCCGGGGCGGATGTCGTCGTCCGAGGCGCTGATGAAGATGTGGAGCATCTCCGTGCTTCCGATGCCGTCGATGATGCGGATGCCCGTCGCCGCCTCCCACGCCTCGAAGGTGGGCAGCGGCAGGTTTTCGCCGGCGGACACGCACTGGGTCAGCGAGCGGATGTCGTACTGCGGAAGCAGGTCCAGCATTGCCCGGTAGGCGGTGGGCGCGGTGGAGACGATGGTGGCGCCGTGGTCCTGGATGGCCTTCAGCAGGTTGGGCGGCGTGGGCTGCTCGATCAGCAGTGCCGTGGCGCCCACGCGCAGGGGAAAGATCAGGATTCCGCCCAGCCCAAAGGTGAAGGCGAGCGGGGGAGATCCACAGAACACGTCATCGGGCGTAGGCTTCAGCACGTATCTGGGAAAGCAGTCGCAGGCGGCCAGCACGTCGCGATGGAAGTGCATGGCGCCCTTGGGCTGGCCCGTGGTGCCGGAGGTGAAGGCGATCAGCGCCACATCGTCCGCGGCCGTGTCCACCGCGCCGAACTCGCCCATCTGCCCCTCCATCAGCACATCCAGCGAATCGTCGCCCTCGCCGCCCCACGCCAGCACGCGCTCCAGCACCGGCGCCTGGGCGCGGGCGGCGACAAGATCCGCCACCAGCCGGTGATCGCAGAGGGCGAAGCGGACCATCGCCTTCTGGGCGATGTGGGCCAGCTCGCGCGGCCTCAGCAGGGGCATGGTGGCTACCACCACGCCGCCGGCCTTGAGCACACCGAACCAGCAGGCCGCCATCATCGGCGAGTTGGGGCCGCGCAGCAGCACCCGGTTGCCCGGGACGAGGCCGAGCTCGTGAAGGGCGGCGGCGATGCGGTTGGACTTCTCCATCAGCTCGCGGTACGACCACCGCCCGCCGTTCCACAGGATGGCGGTGCGGTCCCCGTGCCCGCTCTCCACCTGACGGTCCAGCAGTTCCACGGCGCAGTTCAGGCGGGGAGGATACGCCAGCTCGGGGAGCGAGGAGTAATCCATCTCCGGCCACAGGTGGCGCGGCGGAAGGTGGTCGCGCGCAAAGGTGTCCACGTGCGCCGACGGCTCGGTCGTGACGTGGGTTTCCATCGTCGCCATGGGTCGCCATCCGGGGATGGAGTGGGACTGCGGATGCTGGACCCGGTCACGCGCAATCGGCGGACCGTGCCTCGCTCAAACGGGCCGTGCCGCCTGGTCCTTCAGCAACTGGCCGGCGATCACCAGCTTCTGGATTTCGCTGGTGCCTTCGTAGATGCGCAGCGCGCGGATCTCGCGGTACAGCGTCTCCACCGGCGCGCCGCTGACCACGCCGCGCCCGCCGAAGATCTGCACGGCGGTGTCGATCACTCGCTGGGCGGCCTCGGTGGCGTACAGCTTGGCCATCGCGGCTTCGCGGGTGATGCGCTCCGCGCCGGAATCGCGGGCCCACGCCGCACGGTAAACCAGGAGGGCGCTGGCATCCACCTCCAGCGCCATCTCGCCGAGCGACGCCTGGATCAGCTGGAACTCGTTGAGCGCCTTGCCGAACGCCTGCCGCTCGCGCGTCCACCCCAGCGCCTCGTCCAGCGCCCGCCGCGCGAAGCCCAGCGCCGCCGCGCCCACGGTGGGCCGAAAGACGTCCAGCGTGCCCAGCGCCACCCGCATCCCGGCACCCGCCTCGCCGACGAGGGCATCCGCACTTACCCGGCACTCGGTGAGCTCGATGCGGCCGAGGGGATGGGGCGCGATGACGTCGATCCGCTCGGCGACGCGCAGCCCGGGGTTGTCGGCATCGACGACGAACGCCGCGTAGCCGCGCTCGCCGGCCTCGGGAAAGCGGCAGAACACGACGTAGTGGTCGGCGATCCCCGCGTTGCTGATCCACGTCTTCACCCCGTCGATGACGAACCCGCCGTCCACCCGCCGCGCGGTGGTCGTCATCGCGGCCACGTCGCTCCCTGCATCCGGCTCGGAAAGGGCGAACGCGGCGATCCGCTCGCCGGAGGCGACCATGGGCAGGTAGCGCTCGCGGAGCGCCTCCGACCCGAAGAGGGTGATGGGTCCGGTGCCCAGCCCCTGCATGGCGAACGCGAAATCCGCCAGGCCCCAGGCGCGGGCGAGCGTTTCGCGCACCAGGCAGAGCGTGCGCACGTCCAGCCGCTCGCGCGCGCCGCCGTGCGGGGCGGTGACGGCGTGCATCAGCCATCCGCCCTCGCCCAGCACGCGGACGAGCGCATGGCAGGCGGCGTCCACGCTGGTCTCCACGTGCGGCAGCGACGCCACCTCCCGGCGCACGAACACCTCCAGCTCCGCGGCGAGCGCGCGGTGCTCGTCGGAGAAGAACGGCCAGGACAGGAAGGTGCGGTCGGGCATGGGGGGGCGAGTGCGTGAGTGCGTGAGTGCGTGAGTGCGAAAGTGCGAAAGTGCGAAGGTGCGAAAGTCGAAAGTGGCCGCACGGGCAATCTGTCATCCTGAGGCCCAGGCGCGCCGTACCGGCCCGCACACCGTGCCTTGCGGGCCGAAGGATCTAGCGGTGGCCACGTACAAGCCCGGGCGCGGCAGCGGTCACCAGTGCCGAGGCCTCGGCTCCGTGGGGGCCCTCACCCGGCTCGAGATGGGGTGCGCACGGCAAGCACGGAGCAGAGGCGTCGGGCCCCGCTGGGGCGACTAAAGTCGCGGCAACAACGGCCCAAAGTCCGCCTTCGCGGACTGCACGCGTAGTCGAGCGCAGACAGGCCAGCCGAAGCGCGATCAGGTCTCCCCCTCCCCTGCGCAGCGGGCGCGCAGCGGGGGATGGGGGTCGGGGGGAGGGGGCTCCCAAGGCATGCACGACAACCAGCCCCATTCGGTGTAGTTCCCCACTCCCGCACTCCCCCGGTCAGTTCCCCTGGAACACCGGGCGCTCCTTGGCGGCGAACGCTCGGAAGGCGCGGGCGAAGTCTTCCGTCTGCATGCAGATGGCCTGCGCCTGCGCCTCGGCCTCGATCGCCTCGTCGACGCCCATCGACCACTCCTGGTGCAGGCAGCGCTTCGTCATCCCGTGCGAGAAGGTGGGGCCCGCGGCCAGCGACTGGGCCAGGGTGCGCGCCTCGTCCATCAGGGCGTCGGGCATGACGATGCGGTTGTAGAAGCCCCAGCGCTCCGCCTCGTCGCCGCTCATCGACCGGCCCGTGTACAGCAGCTCGCTCGCCCGCCCCTGCCCGATGATGCGCGGCAGCATGGCGCACGCGCCCATGTCGGCGCCGCTGAGGCCCACGCGGGTGAAGAGGAACGCCACCTTGCTGCGCGCCGTGCCGATGCGAAGGTCGCTGGCCATCGCCAGGATGGCGCCCGCACCCACGCAGGCGCCGTCGATGGCGGCGATGATGGGCTGCGGGCAGCCGCGGATGGCCTTCACCAGGTCGCCCGTCATGCGGGTGAAGGCGAGCAGCTCGTCCATCTGCCCCTGCTCCTTCATGCGCACCAGCGGCCCGATGATTTCGTGCACGTCGCCGCCGGAGCAGAAGTTCTCGCCTGCACCGGTGAGGATCACCACCTTGACGTCGGTTGCAAAGTTGAGTGCGCGGAAGGTGTCGCGCATTTCCGCGTAGCTTTCGAACGTCAGCGGGTTCTTGCGTTCCGGGCGGTTGATGGTGACGGTGGCCACGGGCCCGTCCACCTGCCACTGGAAGCTGGTGGGGCGAAAGTCGGCGGCGAGCAGTTTTGTGTTCATCGATTAAGTGCGTGAGTGCGTTAGTGCGGACGAAGTCGATTGCGCTTCAAAGAGACTGGTGCGAGAACCCTGGCGAGTTCGGGGGCGTTTGGAGGACGGCCGTGCAGTCCCCGGCTGCCCTCTCCCCCGGCCCCTCTCCCGCAAGCGGGAGAGGGGAGAATTCGATTGCGCTTCGGCGGGTACTCGGCGAGTCTACTTGAAGCGCGCCGGTCGCCCGGATACGGCGTTGCGGATCTGTTCGACGGCGCCGGGCAAGTCGCTGAGGATCTGCTCGTTCCGCAGTCGAAACACTGCGATGCCCTGTGCTCCCAAGGCTTGAGGCCGCGCCTCGTCACGAGCGGCTTGATCCGGGTCGTCGTGCACGCCGCCGTCGATCTCGATCGCGATCCTCCGAGCCGCGCAGTAGAAATCAAGAACGAACCGTCCGATCGCGTGCTGCCGGCGGAACCGGAAGCCGTCCAGCCGGTCGCCACGCAGCGCCTGCCACAATATCTCCTCGGCGGCCGTGGCATCCGCACGGAGTCTGCGCGAGGCCTGCAGCATCTGCGGCGAAAGATCACGCAACCGCGGCCGCGTATTAGGCTCGAACACGAAACGCCTCCATCTGCCGTTGCAGTGCTCCCCCTCTCCCGCTTGCGGGAGAGGGGGCCGGGGGGAGAGGGCAGCCAGGGGACTGCGCCGGAATGGCAGAGACGCTCCAATCCTGCCCAAGCTGCACCACAATTCTCGACCCGCCCCACACCCCGCAAGGGGCCTCAACCCGCCACCAACCGAAGCGCGCTCCTCCCAGCCGCACGTCACCTCTCCACCCGCCATGAGGCGAACCACGCCCCGCCTACATCACCTCCCCACCCGCAACGCCAATGCACTGCCCGGTCACCGCCGCGGCCTCGGGCGCGCAGAGCCACCCCACCGCGCTCGCCACCTCTTCCGGCCGGATCAGCCGCCCGATGGGCATCACGCGGGTGATAGCCTTCAGCGCCTCCTCCTCGGACCGGCCCGCGCGCACCAGGTTCTCGATCGCCGAGCGTGCCATGTCGGTATCGGTGTAGCCCGGGCAGACGGCGTTTACCGTGATCCCCTGCTTCGCCGTCTCCATCGCCAGGGCGCGCGTCAGGCCGACCACCCCGTGCTTGGCGGCACAGTACGCCGCCGTGTGGCTGTACCCTTTCAGGCCAGCGGTCGACGCGACGTTGATGATCCGCCCCGCCCGCGCCTCTATCATGGCCGGCACCACCTCGCGCGTGCACAGGAAGGTGCCCGTCAGGTTCACGGCCATCATCCGGTCCCACACCTCGCGCGTGGTCTCGGCGAAGGCGATTCCTACGGACTGCCCCGCGTTGTTCACCAGCACCGCCGGATCGCCCAGCTGCCCGCGCACGGCGGCGAACGCGTCGCGGACGGAAACCTCGTCCGCCACGTCGCAGCGGAAAGCGAGGGCCCGCACCGCGTCACGCTCGTGGATCTGCCGCGCCTTCGCCTCCAACTCCTCCAGGGTGCGCCCCAGCAGCGCCACGCTCGCGCCCAGCCGCGCCAGCTCGTCCGCGATTGCCGCGCCGATGCCGCGGCCCCCGCCGGTGACCACGGCCAGCTTCCCCTCCAGGTATCGTCCGCTCATCGCTCAGATGGTGCTGGTGCCCAGCATCTCCTGCTGGCGCTGGAGGGTGCGCTCCAGCTGCTGCTTCCCCGTGACGTACTGAACCGGCCACGGCTGGTCCTGCCATCCCAGCTGCGCGGCGGCGTGGAGGGTCCAGTGCGGGTCCGCCAGGTGGGGCCGGCCGAGCGCGACGAGGTCCGCGCGCCCCGCCGCCACGATGCCGTTCACCTGGTCCGGCTCGGTCACGTTGCCCACGGCGATGGTGGGCACGCCGGCCTCGTTGCGAATGCGGTCGCTGTAGGGCGTCTGGAACATCCGCCCGTACACCGGCTTGCCCAGCGGCGTGGTCTGCCCTGTGGAGACGTGGATGATGTCGGCCCCGGCCGCGCCGAACGCGGCCGCCATCGCCACCGCGTCGTCGGGCGTCACCCCGTCGTCCACCCAGTCCGTGGCCGATACGCGAACCGACAGCGGGCGGTCTTCCGGCCACACGTTCCGCATCGCCCGGAACACCTCCACGGGAAACCGTAGCCGGTTCTCCAGCGAGCCGCCGTACTCGTCCGTCCGCCGGTTGCTGACGGGCGTCAGAAAGCTGGAAAGCAGGTAGCCGTGCGCGCAGTGAAGCTCCACCATGTCGAACCCCGCCTCTTCCGCCATCCGCGTCGCACGGACGAACTGCTCGATCACCGCGTCCATGTCGGCGCGCACCATCTCGCGCGGCACCTGGTTGCGCGGGCCGTAGGGCAGGGAAGACGGGCCCATCACTTCCCATCCGCCCTCCTCCAGCGGCTCGTCCATCCCCTCCCACATCAGCCGCGTGGCGCCCTTTCGCCCGGAATGGCCCAGCTGCAGGCAGATTTTCGCGCGGCTGCTCTCGTGGACGAAGCGCACGATCCGCCGCCAAGCATCCGCGTGCTCGGGCTCGTACATCCCCGTGCAGCCCAGCGTGATGCGCGCCTCGGGCGACACGCACGTCATCTCGGTGAACACCAGCCCGGCGCCGCCCAGCGCGCGGCTGCCCAGGTGGACGAGGTGAAAGTCGTTGGGCACGCCGTCCGCCGCGGAATACATGTCCATCGGCGAGACGACCACGCGGTTCTCCAGCCGCATTCCTCGCAGGCGGAAGGGCGTGAACATCGGCGGCGGACAGCTTTCCGGCTCGCGCCCGGCCTCCGCGCGCGAGGCGAACCAGCGCTCCACGCCGGAAAGGTAGACGCTGTCGCGCAGGCGCAGGTTCTCGTGGCTCACCCGCTGGCTACGCGTGAGCAGGGAGTACGCGAACTGTGGCGGGTCGAGGTGAATGTAGCGGCGGACGTTCTCGAACCACTCCATGGAGTTGCGCGCCGCGTTCTGCAGCCGCAGCGCCTCGGTCCGCCGCTCATCGTGGTACGCCTGCAGCACCTCATCCAGCGGACGGGCGCCCTCGTTCAGCAGCCGGGCGAGCGCGATGGCGTCCTCCATCGCCAGCTTGGTCCCGCTGCCGATGCTGAAATGCGCCGTGTGGGCCGCGTCGCCGATCATCACCACGGGCGCCACCTCGCCGTCCATGGCGAACCATCGCTGGTTGGAGACGCGCGTGAAGCGGATCCACGGCGAGCGCAGGTGCGGGGCGTTGCTCATCAGTGGATGCCCGTTCAGCCACGGCGCGAACATCCGCTCGCACGCCGCCACCGTCTCCGCCTCGCCGATCCGGTCGAACCCCGCGCTGGCCCACGACCGCTCGTCGCACTCCACGATGAACGCCGACTGCTCGCTCGAGTAGCGGTAGGCATGGGCCTGGAAGACGCCGTGCTCGTTCTCGACGAACGCGAAGGTGAAGGCGTCGAAGAGCTTCGTCGTCCCCAGCCAGCAGAACGGGGCCTTCCGCACGTCCAGGTCGGGGACGAAGCGGTCCGCGTACCTGGTGCGGATGCGACTGTTCACGCCATCGGCCGCGACGACGAGGTCCACGTCTCCGAGGTCCAGTCCCACGAGCGCCGCGTCGTCCGCCACGTCGGTGCCGAAGCGCAGCTCCACGCCTACCTCAGCGGCGCGGTCCTGAAGGATGCGGAGCAGCGTCTTGCGGGCGATGCCGCTGAAGCCGTGGCCGCCGGAGGTGCTGGTGGTGCCGCGGACGTGGATGTCGATGTCGTCCCAGTGGGCGAACTCGTCGGCGATGCGCGCGTGGGTGGGCGCGTCGGCCTCGGCCAGGTAGCCCAGCGTCTGGTCGCTGAACACCACGCCCCAGCCGAACGTGTCGTCGGCCGCGTTCCGCTCCAGGACCGTGACCTGGTGCCGCGGATCGGCCTTCTTCATCAACAGCGCGAAGTACAGTCCGGCGGGCCCGCCGCCGATCACCGCCACCTTCACCGGCTGTCTCCCGTGCAGGGTGTTTCGTGTGGGGAAGTCACTGGAGTGACTGCCCAGTCTACGTCGCGCGGCGGACCGGGGGAAGGGTGCGGGCGCTTTGCCGGCCGGGTGGGCGCGGGGTACATTGGCGCGCCCGTCGACCCCCCTCACCGCGAGTCGCAGATGCCGCAGCCCATCGTCCAGGTAGACGCCTTCGCCCACCGCCCGTTCACCGGCAATCCCGCCGCCGTCTGCGTCCTGGAGCGGCCGCGGGACGAGGGATGGATGCAGGCCGTGGCGATGGAGATGAACCTGTCGGAAACGGCGTTCCTCGTCCGCCGGGACGATGGATGGGACCTGCGCTGGTTCACCCCCGCGGTCGAAGTGGATCTGTGCGGACACGCCACGTTGGCCAGCGCGCACCTGCTGTGGCAGGACGGTTTGCTTGCGGAGGGCGATCCAGCGCGCTTCCACACCCGCAGCGGCCTGCTGACGGCGCGAAAGGACGGCGAGTGGATTTCGATGGATTTCCCCGCCAAGCCGGCACAGGCCGCCGATGCGCCGGAGCATCTCGCCCGCGCGCTCGGCGTGGAGCCGGTGTACGTAGGACGCAGCCAGTTCGACCTGCTGGTTGAGCTGGAATCCGAAGCCGCTGTGCGCACGTTGGACCCCGACCAGTCGCTGCTGAAGCAGGTGGAGGCGCGCGGGATCATCGTCACGTCGCGTGCGGACGGTGGCGGCTACGATTTCGTGTCGCGTTTCTTCGGCCCGCGCGTAGGCGTGCCGGAAGATCCCGTGACTGGCTCGGCGCACTGCGTCCTCGCGCCGTACTGGGCGCGCAAGCTCGGCCGCGCCGGACTCGTGGGATACCAGGCGTCTGCCCGCGGCGGCACCGTGCGTGTGCGGGTGGATGGCGATCGTGTGGTGCTCGGCGGCCGGGCGGTCACCACGTTGCGCGGCACGCTGGAGGTGGGATGAGCGGCGGGATGACGTCCGAGCAGGTGGGCGGGAAGATGCTGGTTTCCAGCGGTGGACCCTGGGAGGCGCGCGTCGGCTATTCGCGCGCGGTCCGTGTCGGGCCGTGGGTGCACGTGTCCGGCACGACGGCGACGGGTCCGGATGGCGCGATTGTCGGAATCGGCGACGGGTACGAGCAGACGCGCTACACGCTGGAGAAGATCGCGGCTGCCCTGGAGGCCGCCGGCGCGCGCATGGAGGACGTGGTGCGCACCCGGATGTACGTCACCGACATCGCGCGGTGGGAGGAGGTCGGCCGCGCGCACGGCGAGTTCTTCGCCCACGTGCGCCCCGCCGCCACGATGGTGGAGGTAAAGGCGCTGATCGACCCCGACATGCTGGTGGAGATCGAGGCCGAAGCCTACGTGGGCGATCGCTGACGCGGCTCCCGCCCGCGCGCGGCAGCGGCACGGAACTCTGGACCTTCGGCCCTGCTGGGGCGACTGAAGTCGCGGCAACAAAGGCCCGAAGTCCGCCTTCGCGGACTGCGCGCGTAGTCGAGTGCAGCCCGGCAGGCCGGAGCGCGGTTCAGGTCACATCGGGCGTGAGGTGTGGGCAGGCAGGCTCGGCGCGTGGGCCGGGACCCCCCATCCCCAACCCTTCCCCCGCAAACTGCGCGGGGGAAGGGAGCCAGTAGGGTGCGCGAGGCCAGCCGTAGCGCAATCGAATTCGCCTCTCCCCCATGGGGTTTATGGGGGAGAGGCCGGGAGAGGGGGGCGGCCGCGGCATGCGCCAGCGTCAACCGGAGCGCGATTCAGGTTCTCCCCTCTCCCTCGCAGTCTGCGGCGGTCGTGCCGGGGGAGGGGGGCCACCTCGTGCATCCACTCTGGCATCGTTCCTGCCCAGACAGATGTTCCGTCCCTACCGGCCCTTTCCCCGTGGCCGGCGCACGACCCATCACCCCACAGCGATCCTGCGAATGAGACGGGAACCCCGCTCGTCCGCTCGCCACGAAGAGTCGTGGCGCAGCTTCGACACCCGCGCGCGCCGCAAGGTCGACGCGCAGATCCGGGCCGGTGAGCGGCCCTGCTGTCCCCACTGCCAGACCCTCCTGGAAGCACGCCCCACCGCCCGCGTCGCCCGCTACCTGGTGCTCGACGCCACGGGGTACGACCTGGGGTGCCAGGGCTGCCTCCGCTTCCGCTCCATCGTCCGCCACACCGCCCGCTCGCTGCGCTTCGTGCGCATGCGCCGGCTGGTGGCCGCGGTGCAGGCCGCCGGCGCGCCGCGGACCGCGCTGGCCTGAGCGCCGCCGGGGGTGGCACGGGCGTTGCTCCCGTCCGGGGGTTCGGAGCAACGCACGCCAACCGCTTCCCCGCCGCTGCAATGCGGCGGGAACCCCGGGAACTCAGAGATGTCCCTGCACCTGTTCAGCACACCGGTACAGTGCACCCGGTGCGGCACCGTGATGGACGATCCCACGGCCGACCGCTGCACCAACTGCGGAAACCTGCTCAAGGAGCGCCGCACGCCCCGCCGCCTGGCCGGCGTAGAGGCACGCTACGGCAGCCTTCGCGTGCTGCTGAACGCCATCCGCTTCATCGCCGTGCTGGTGCTGCTGCTGGGCGGGCTGGTGTTCTTCGCCACGCTGGGCGACGACGGCCAGAGCCCGGTAGAAACGGGGCTGGTGCTGGTGGGCGCCATCGTGGTGGCCGTCGCCATGCTGGCCCTTGCCGGCATCTTCGTGCTGATGATGGACATGGAAGAAAACACCCGCTCGTCGTTCCGCCTTCAGCAGCTGATCCTGGAGGAGCTCGAGGCGGCCCGCGGGGTGACGCCGGACGAGGCGGACGCGGTTCCGCCGCCGGCGGGGGCCGCTTGACGGTGAAGCGTTCCATGAAGCTGTCCCGTACCGCCGCCGCGCTGGCCCTTGGGCTGGGCGCGGCGGCCGCGTCCATGGCGGGTGGTGCCGTTACGCAGTCGCCCGCCGGGCCCCTGCAGGCCCAGGCCGACGCCATCGTTCCCAACAAGAGCGAGTGGACCATCCTGGCGTGGTCCATCGACCGCAACCAGCCGCTGTTCGCCGTCAACGCCGACCAGACCATGGTCCCGGCCTCCAACAACAAGGTGTTCAGCGCCATCTGGGCGCTGTCTCTGCTGGGGCCGGACTACCGTTTTCCCACCGACCTGCTGATCACCGGGCCCGTTCAGAACGGGGTGCTGCGCGGGGACGTGGTGCTCAAGGGTTCGGGCGACCCGGCGTTCGGCTATCCGTCGTACGACCGCGACGTGATGGCCAGCCCGCGCAAGATGGCCGAGTCGCTCAAGCGGCAGGGCGTCACCGTGGTGGAGGGCGGCGTGATCGCCGATCCGTACATCCACGACCGCCAGAACTTCGGGCCGGCGTGGCCGCTAGATACCGGCAACGGCGCCTCGCGCTACGCACCCACGGTCAGCGGGCTGCCGTTCAACCGCAACATGCTGTGGATCGAGATGCGCCCGGGGCCCGGTGGGCTGGGCTTCGCGCGCATTCCCGAGGTTCCCGAGATCCCGGTGATCAACACGGCGCGGATGGGCGGCGGACGGGCGTACGCGGTGCGCAAGCCGGACGAGGACACCGTGCGCATCCGCGGCGCGGTGGGCGGGCGCGGGCCTCACCGCTTCGGCGTGGGGGCGTACGAGCCGGCGTACCTGGCCGCGGGCGCCATCCGCCAGGCGTTGCGCGAGCAGGGCATCCAGGTGCGCGGCGGCATCCGCATCGCCCCCACGCCCAACGGCGCCGCGCTGGTGCACCGCCACATGAGCATTCCGCTCATCGAGATGGTCAACCAGCTGGGCCGAAAGTCCGACAACTTCTTTGCCGAGCACGTGTGGAAGGCGGCCGTGGCCAAGGCCACGGGGCAGGGCACCTTCGCGGGTGGCGGCGCCGCGTCGGCCGTCTTCTTTCACGACAAGGCCGGGGTTCCCTGGGGGCACCTGTGGCAGGCGGACGGCTCCGGCCTCTCGGCCGAGAACCGCACCAGCGCCTCGGCCATGGTGCGCTCGCTGATCTTTGCCCACAAGCAGCCCTGGTCGCGGCAGTTCCACGAGTCGCTGGCCATGGCCGGCGACCGCAACGGCACCCTGCAGCGGATGTTCAACAACCCTCCGGCAAAGGGAAACCTTCACGCCAAGACGGGTTACATCCGCGCCGTCCGCTCGCTGTCGGGCTACGTGACGACGGCGGGAGGCGAGACGGTGGTGTTCTCGTTCATCTACAACGGCCGCAACACCTCGGGAGCCCGCGGCGTGCAGCTGCAGCTGGGGGACCTGCTGGCGGGCTATCGCCGCTAGCCCGCGCGTTTGAGGGATGATGAAAGGCCGGCGCTGCGCGCCGGCCTTTTTGCATTCCGCCGGTTCTCCGCGAGGTGATCGTCGCTGAACGATGTTCTGCATCAACCCTCTTTCCCCGGTGCGGATCGGCAGAATAGAATGCGGAGGGATGCAGATCGTACAGTTCCACGTTTCGCGGGGGGAGGGGAAGATGACGACAGCGACGGAAACGGCGGATCCACGGTACCCGGTAGGCCGGTACCGCCCGGAGCGGGAGATCGATGCGGACCAGAGAGCGGATTGGATCCAGCAGATCGCCGACGCGCCGGCGCGCTTCCGCCAGGCGGTGGACGGGCTATCGGACGACCAGCTGGACACGCCGTACCGCGACGGCGGCTGGACGGTGCGAGACCTGGTCCATCACCTTCCGGACAGCCACATGAACGCGTACATCCGCGTGAAGCTGGGGCTGACGGAAGAGAGCCCCTCGATCAAGACGTACGACGAGGCGGCCTGGGCAGTGCTGCCCGAGCCAGGGATCACCCCGCCGGAGGTGTCGCTCGCGCTGCTGGATGCGGTTCACGTCCGCTGGGTGAACACCTTGCGCACCATGGGCGAGGGCGACTGGTCCCGAACGATCCAGCATCCCGAGTGGGGCGCCATGCGGCTGGACCAGCTGCTGGGGCTGTACGCCTGGCATGGGCGGCATCACGTGGCGCACGTCACCCGGCTGCGGGAGCGGAACGGCTGGTAGGAGCGGTAAAGCCGCGGAGCCGCATGGACCAGCGGAAAGCCCCGACACGGGACCGCTCGCGCCGTCCCGCCCGGGGCTTCACCTGCACGTGCGCCCAACCTGCCGCCACACCGTACTCCGCAGCGACCGAGGGATGCGCCACACATCCCGGTCGAGCCACACGGCTCTCTCCACACGAGAACAAGCCAGTCCGCGCAGGCGGACTTCGTGTGGTCGTTGCAGCGAATTCATTCGCCCGACGGAGCCGAGGCCCCCGGGATGACAGCAGTCCCCACCAAGCCGAGCCCTCCACGTCGTGACCGCTGCCGCGCCCTGGCTTCAAGGCTTCCTCGGCAAGAGCCTCGCGCCCCGCGAGGGACGGCTTGCGGGCCGGCCCGCCGCGCCTGGGGCTCAGGATGACAGTGACCCCGACGGAGCCGCGGCCTCCAGATGGTGACCGCTGTCGTCTGTACGCTTACAGGCGGATCACCTTGAACTCCACCCGCCGGTTCTGCTGGCGGCCCTCGTCGGTGTCGTTGCTGGCCGAGGGCTGCGCCTCGCCGTAGCCGCGCGACTGCACCCGCCGGGCGGCGATGCCCTTGCCGGCCAGGTACTCGGCGACCGCGCGGGCGCGGGCCTGCGACAGCGTCTGGTTGGCGGCGTCGGCCCCAACGTTGTCGGTGTGGCCGCCGATCTCCACCTCCACCGTGGGGTTGGCGCGCAGGTAGTCCGCCAGGCGGTCCAGCTCCAGCGCGCTTTCCGGGCGCAGGGTGGCGCGGTTCACGTCGAAGAAGATGTTGTTCAGCCGCACCGTGCTTCCCACCTCCAGCGGCACCAGCAGCAGGTCCTGCGTGCGCTCCGCGTATGCGGTGACGGTGGACAGGTCGACGTTCACGTTCTCGGGATAGTAGCGCGGCGCCTCGCCGCGAAACCCGAAGCGCGCGCCCGCCGGCAGGACGATCTGGTACTCGCCGGTCGACGGGTTGCTGCGCGCCACGCCGCGCTGGGTGTTCCCCAGCCCCTCATAGACCACCGACGCGTCCAGCGGCTGCCGCGTGCGCGCATCGAGCACGCGGCCGCGCACCAGCACCACCGGCCGGGGGCGCATGCTTTCCGGCAGGCGCGCGCGAAAGATGTCGGTGCGGCCGTACGAGTCCTCCGCGGAGGTGAAGTAGGCGAAGTCGCCCGCGGCGGGGATCACGAATCCCGCGTCGTTGCTGGGCGTGTTGATGTTCGATCCCAGGTTTTCCGGGCGCGACCAGCGCGTCCACGTCTCGTCCAGCCGCCGGGTGACGAAGATGTCGCGCCCGCCTTCGCCGCCGTGGCCACTGCTGGAGAAGTAGAGCGTCACGCCGTCCGAGGCCAGAAAGGGCGATACGTCGGCCGTGTCGGTGTTGATGGTGGGGCCCAGGTTCACCAGCTCGCCCCATGGGCCGTCGCCCTGGCGGCGGCTCACCCACAGGTCGCGGTCGCCGCGTCCGCCATCCTTCTGGATGGACATCAGCAGCGCCTGCCCGTCTTGCGACAGATAGTAGTTCACGAAGTTGCTGCGGTTCTGCAGGCCGGGGATGCGCACCTCGACAGGCGCGCCCCACCCGTCGCGGGTGCGCGAGGCCAGCGAGAGGCCCTGGCCCGTGACGCCGCCCGCGAGGTACACGCCCGTGAGCAACAGCGTGTTGCCGTCCGGGAGCACCGAGGCCACGGAGTTGGGGCCGGCGGTGTTGAGGGGTGCGCCCAGGTTGCGCGCCGGTCCCCAGTTGCCGTCGGCCTGCAGGGTGGAGAACCAGATGTCGTCCGTGTCTTCCGCGCGGCCCGCGTTATCCGGCGAATTCTTGCGGTCGAAGTACAGGGTGCGCCCGTCCGGCGAGATCTGCGGGGTGATGTCGGCATACGTGCTGTTGATGCACGTACCCAGGTTCTCGCGCCCGCCGTCCTTCATCTGCGGGCCGCTGCAGGCACGGGCGGCGTTTACGGCGCCTGCCGCGCTCGTGGCCAGCTGGGCCGCCTGGGCGCAAGCGCCCAGAGTGGCGGCGGACACGGCGGCGAGGATCGCGCGGAGGTGCGTGGATCGGAGGCTCATGAGTGCTCGGTGTTCACGGGAAAGGAAGTGTGTGGCCCGCGTCGGGGCGGGTGAAGCGATGGATCACGAGTCGTCGCTGTGGACGATGTTGTAGACGCCGTACCCGAGCTGGAGCGGCCACCGCCGCAGCGCGGCCATCATCCGCAGGGCCCTCACGCGGGAAGCCCCCGGGCATTCTCCGCCTGCACGGCGAAGTAGTCGTTGTGGGCCACGTCGCTGGTGGCGCCGTCGACGAAGGCGCGCACGTGCTCCAGCGACTCGCCCTCCCACAGGCACACGCCCACCGAGCCGTCGGCGTTGGGAAAGATGCTGTGGATACGGATGCCCTCGGGAAGGTTGGGCACCGCCCGCGCCGCCCGGTCCCAGAACTCTTCGGGATCGCGCACGGTGTGGGTGCAGACGACGTACATGGCTGCTCCTGGATGTGGGATGGCGCTCCCGGCGGGGGCGCGGCGGAACTGCGAAAGCGGCTCGGTCGCGTGGCCCCCGGGAAGAGCGCAGCTATTTCACGTAGATCGCGATGCCGTACGCGCACGGTTCGCTGCTGCAAGCCGGCATCATCACCCGAAGGCGGTGCTCACCGGCGGTAGACGCGGTAAACGCGAGCATCGGACTGTCGTCATCGGCCACGTCCTCCGCGACGACGGAGGCGTTGGGCGCGAACAGCCGAAGGTCCATGTCGGTGCAGTCGCCGTCGCACACGCCCACGATGAAGTACTGACGCGCACTGAGGCTGATGGGTACGTCCTCGTACGTGCCGTTGTTCAGGGCGCCCCCCACGGGCGTCTGGCTGACGAGCCGGAAGCCGGCCTCCTGGGCGGCCGCGGCGAAGTGGCCGAGCTGCTGCGTGATCACCGCCGGGACCGGCCCGGAGCGGCGGGGAGCCGTTTCCGCCACGCGCGGCGAAGGGGATGCTCCTGCCTGCACCACCCCGCCACCCGGCGCCTCGATGCGGATCGCGTAGCTGCCCGAACCTCCCGTCTGCGTGACGGGCGCCACGCCGGCCACGATCACCATCACCGTCTCGTCCCGCGTGATGTTGTGCGTGTACACCCACTCGAACTCGTCACCCACGGGGTTGCCGCCCACCTCCATGGTCTGCAGCCCGTCCTCGGGCGACTGCATAAACACGGCGGTCATCAGGGGCCGTGTCGCAACGGTGGTCACCGTCAGCCGGCTGCCGGCGCGAACCTGCACGGGGTACTCGTCCGACACCCTTCCCCCGGCGAACTCCTTGTCGCCGGCCTCCAGCCGGCCGCGGATGGTCGGCTGCGCGGCAGCGGGAAGGGCGAAGGCGATCGCCAGCGCGCCTACCCAGGGCATGACGGCGGCGAAGCGCGATTTGACTCGGGATGCTGAGTTCTGCACGATCGTCGGTCCTCGGTTGAAACGTTCTCGTCGGAATGCGGCGAAGGCTCGCGATCAATGGATAACCCGAAGCCGTATCCCACCCGTTCCCCCGCCGTCGCCTCGCCGACCCGGAGACGCCCGCCACCGCCGGCCAAGGCCATGGTGCAAGGCGGCCCGAGGATCAGAGGGGCATGGCATGGCAACACAAGGATCGGCTCCGGATGAGGATGGGATGGGCGCGAGGTCGTTCCGGGCGTTGATGAACCGGCTAGCAGCCGCCAAGGGACCGGGCTACCGGGGCGTCGGCGGGGAGTCGTCATCGTCGTCCGCCGGGGCGGCGTCGCGGGACGTGGGGCGCCGCGCGGGGGGGCGCACGCTGCGCGCGGCGCGGTGCACCGTCACGGCGAAGTGGCACGGTTCGGCCCGGCACCCCTGCATGCGCAGCTGCACGCGCTGGGGGGCGCCGCTGCCGGCCGGCAACTCGATCTCGGCCTCGCCGTCTGCGCCGGCCGCGTCGGCCCAGCGTCCGCCGGCGCCGGAGACGGCCACCTCCATACGGTCGCAGTCCCGGTCGCACGCGGCCAGCAGCGTGTACGGCACGCCCGCGTCCAGCAGCAGCGACGTTTCGCCCTGCTGGCTGGCGCGGAGCGAGCCGGTCCACACGCGGTGCGAGGGTGCGCCCACCCCGAGCTCGTCGGCCGCACGGCGCAGGGCGCGCATGACGTACACCTCGTCGCGATTCAGCATTCCCAGCGGGTCGCCGGTGTCCGCGCCGGGCGCTCGCCGGCTCCCGCCGCCCTCGAGCCGGCGGAACGAGATGGTGTTGGGATTGGTGGAGGCGTAGAACCCCGGGCAGATCTGCGTTCGGTAGCTGGACACGACCACATACCCGTCCAGCCGGGGCGTGAACGCGGCGCACGCCGTTATCGTGTCGCCGGGAACGCGACGCACGTGGACGTTGGGATCGTTGGAGGCGTAGAACCCGGGGCAATGCTGCGCCCGGTAGGCGGCCACCACTACGTGCTCGGGGAGCGAGGCGGGATAAGCGCTGCACGTGCTCACCGTGTCGCCCGGGACGCGGATGCGCAGCGTGTTTGGATTGTTGGACGCGTGGAACCCTGGGCACTGCTGGGCGCGCCAGGCCGCCACGACCACGTACCCCTCCGGCACGGGCTGCTCTGCACAGATGTCGAGCTGCCGCTGCGCCGCGACCGGCGCCGGGCGGGCTGCCAGCGCCAGCGCCCCGGCCAGAAGAACGAGGACGCGGCACAGGAACAGTGGCCGGAACAGGTGGAGGGCGGTGAGAACTCCATTCATCGGATGCACCGGGTGGGTGGTGGTGGCACGGCGCGTGGACGAACGCGCCGTGAATCCATTGCGGAGCACTGATTTGCGAGGCCCGACGCCACGAGAAGCTGAATGAGCACGCTGGGAGAGATGCCCCGCCGCGCTCCCGCAACTGGCCTCGACCGCCGCATGCACACCGGCATGTTCGGCGGATGGGAGGGGTGCAGCCGGGATTACCGCCTGCCCCCTGTTCCCGATTCCTGCGATCAGTCCGCCCGGTAGAAGAACTGGCGAATGATCCCGCCCCAGAAGGAGGCCGCCCCGAGCACGCCGATGAAGGTGCCGAATCCGCCTCCGCCTTCCTCCCCCTCGGAGTACGCCAGGTACATGACGCCAAGGCCGCTGGCGATCAGGGCCGCATTCCCCAAGGTCGACTTGCCGCTGCCCACCCCCGCTCTCGACATCGCCCCGGCAAGCTCGTCGTTTGGGATCGGAGCGGCGCGGACGGCATGCTCCTGGATTGGCGCAACTGCCGGGGGCGCGGCACTCAGGTCGTAGTGAGGGCGGTGCTGCGCGCTCGACGGGCCGGCCAGGAGGACGAGAGCAGCAGCGACGGTGTACGGGCGGTGCGTTCGAATGTTCATCAGAGACATCCGCAGAAGGAAAGTACGCCGAGCGCGGTTACGCCGATTCCGGTGTAGCGGAGGATCGCGCCTGGGAACCCGATGGAGGACTCCAGCTCGCGCCCACCCGCGGTCAGCCCGATGCCCAGGCCCAGCAGAAGCACGGCCTGCCCCACCTTGGAGGGCCCGGCTGCACCCGCATCGGCCAGGCTTGGCGAAAGCGTCACCTGCGACACCGCCGGCAAGGGCGTGGACGTAAAGTACGGCACCGAACGGAGCGGTCCGGCCAGCGGTGCCGCCGCAGCCATGCCCTGCTGCGCGAAAGCAGGCGCGCCTGCCACGGCTACGAGCATTACGGCACAGGCGAGACGCACCGCCCTGCCTCTCAACATCTTCATCGGGTCCTGTTCCTGGTTGAAGTGGCGGTCTACTCCGAGTGAGGCGACCGCGGATGATCCTCCGGAGCGCAGAACACGCTTCGGCCGAGTGGGGCTACCAGGACCGAGCCGGCGAAACATCGAGTGTGGCCACGTCCTGCTGGGCGGCCGCGGTGGCCGCCAGACGCTCCGTGCGCCCGGCCATGGGGAGCGCGGACCGGCGCGCGGACTCGATGACGAGGGTGTAGCTGCCGCCTTCACCCGCGCTGAGCGCGTTGGCCCGGATGAGGATCGGCCCGTCTGCGGTGGCGGTGTACTCCACCCGCGAGTTGGTGCCGCCGCCGCCGTCGTCGTCCATCACCAGATCGGCGGCGTCTTCGCGCCCGCTCACTCCCAGCACGGTGTCGAACTCGTCGGATTCCATTCGCACCACGATCCGCTCGCCGCGGCGGGCGGTGTAGGTGTAGTGGTCGTACCACGATCCGTCGTCCATCGTCGCATCCCCCCGTGCCAACTCGCCGCGCACCGCCTGGCCCGCTCGCAGCCCCTGGATCGGGGCGGCGGGCTGCTCCGGCTCGCTTGCCGCCCGCTCGTCCCCGCCGGTGGAGTAAACCTCCAGCGAGTAGCTGCCAGTCTCACCGGCCGAGAGCGTGTTGACGCGGATCGTGACGGGGCCGTCCTGGTCCGCGACGTACTCCACCAGGGAGTTGGTCCCGCCGCCGCCGTCATCGTCGCTCACCACGTTCTCCAGCGTGCCGTCGCCAATCCGCCGGCCGACGTGCAGAAAGGCGTCGAAATCGTCCGACGTGAGACCCGCGACCAGCTTCTCGCCCCGCCGCGCCTGGTAGGTGTAGTCCTGGAAGTGCGAGTCGTCCGCCAGCTTGCCGCTAGCCGACGTCAACTCCCCTTGCACCGTCTGCCCGGACCGGATGGACGAGCCGCCCGCCGCATCAGGTGCGGGCCGCGGTGCCGGGGCGTTCGCCGGACGTTCGGAGCGCAGGGTGAAGGAGTAGTCGCCCGTGGACCCGCGGCGGCCCAGGGATACGTTGCTTTCCACCTGGATCAGGATGCGCCCCGCCGCCGGCACCGTCCCCGTGGCGGTGAGGGTGCGACCGCGCCGTCCTCGCTGCTCCACCACGTCCTTGCTCCCCCCGCCCCTCCACTGGGTGGTCGCGGTGATCGACGGATCGATCCGCCGCGACTCGACGACGAACGTCAGGCGCTCGCCCGCGACCGCCTCGTAGAAGAAGGAGTCGAAGGGCCGGCCGGTGCACGGATCCGTGCCGTTGTACCGGTCGCCTGGAAGCGTGGCATCCTCGCGGGCGAGCGACCCACGGATCGTCTGACCGGCGGTGAGTGTGGGCGCGGGCGTGTCCTTGGTCCCGCACGCCTGCGCGTGCGCGGGCTGGGCCACGGCAACAACCAGGAGCGTGAGGGCCGACATGCACGACAATCCGGTGCGGAATGTTTTGCGAACGTGATGGCGCGGGGACAGGCTACGCAGCGCATTGCTGCGGCGGTTCCAGAACTGGGGCCGGTTGCGCATTACATGGTTGCAGCTGATGTACATCAGGGCTCCCGGGGAGGAGGGTGTACTCGGATAGATAATGCAGTGGGGTATCTCAACCGTATCCTGGCCGTATCCTGGCAATATGAGCCGTCGTCCAGCGTTCCAGGACGGCGGACCGCATCACCTGGCGGCGCGTTCGCCCTCGCCCGCCCGCGGCCGGAGCGGGGGCTGCGCACCCGGAGCCCCGCTGGTTGCACGTGCAAACCGGCGCTGCTACTAATGGCCAAAGGTAGGGAGGTCCCAACTGCTCGACGCGACTTGCGCATGGCGTGGCATGCGCCGAAAGGACGGTGGCACGGGGGTATGTTCGACATCACGTTCATCCAGTCGAAGATCGAAAGTCTGCGCGAGTTCCTTGGGCCTGGCGCGGTGGGTCTTCGAGGGCGAATCGTGCTCGGGGGCTACTCCGAGGAATTCGTCGCTCTCATCGGGACGTGGGGACGCGCCGATTACGAGCGGCACTGGCGTGAAGCTGCGACCCGCCTGGTCGCCGGTGCGGACCGCACTGCCTTCTTCACCTCGGCGTTCGAGACCCGCTGGACGATGTGGCGGCAGGGGGACAGGATCGTCGTGCAGGAGCATTTCCTCTCCACGTCCGGGTTCCCCGAGCCGTTCGATCCCGACGACCTCTACACGTACATCCGCGACTTGCCCGCTGACCCGGCGGAGCGAAGGGTGTCCGAGTGGATGATCGACATCGATGCCGTTCGAGACTTCCTGCGCCGCCGCGCCGGGGAGTGCTGGTAATCCCGAGCCGCGTCCGGGCCTTCGAGAGAGGGGTGTGGTGTGAGACGTGATGCCGAGGCGGTGCCGCAGGCGCCGCCCTCCGCCCGGTTCGTTTGCCGCGCATGTGGAGTGGTGCTTACCACCCTGGTCCACCGGGTGGAGGACGCTGCGGCGCTCGGATCCGGGAAGCTGGAGCCGCTCGTGCCGGAAGGGACGTACTGGCGGGTTTCGCCGGGCCACCTGCCAACGAGCATGGAAGGTGTGGCGGTGGACTTCACTGGCTGCTACGCGATCCGCTCCGACGTCCTGGTCGGCGTCGGCGAACACCCGGATCCTGCCCGGTGGAGCGGTTGCTGCGGACCGAGTGGGGCCCGCGGACCGAACCGCACGTGCCGCTGCGGCCGGGCGGTGGCTACCGAGCGCTCGGACTGCATGTGGCCGGCCGCGGTGTACCTGGACCCCCGGGCCGTCTACCCGGCGGAGCCGGGAGGCCGAACGAACCACCGCCACGACGGGTGAACCTGCATTTTCGGATGAATACGAAGGCGGCGTATCCTGGCTCACCCCAGCGTCGCTTGGCGTTGCGAGCGGTGCGCCAGTCCTCGTATGTTGGACTAACCTTGTGTTTGCCCCTCCGAAGCCGCCCCTCGTGTACCGCCTTCGCACCCTCGGCACGCTCGACCTGGTCGACCCCGGGGGCGCCCCGGTAACTTCGCTCCTCGCTCAGCCCAAACGCGCCGCGCTGCTGGCGTACCTGGCCCTCGCGCGCCCTCACGGCCCCGTTCGCCGCGACATCCTGCTGGCCACCTTCTGGCCCGAGATGCCGGATGACCGCGCGCGCGCCGCCCTCCGCAACGCGCTCAGCTTTTTGCGAAAGGCGGCGCCCGGCGTGCTCGCGGTGCGCACCGACGACACGGTGGAGCTGGCGGTGGACCAGACGGTCTGCGATGCGCGGCAGATGCAGGCGGCGCTGGCGGCGGGCGACGTGCTGGGCGCGCTGGGGCACTACGGGGGCGACCTGCTGGCGGGGCTTCACGTGGACGATGCGCCCTCGTGGGAGCAGTGGCTGGACGCGGAGCGCCTGCGGCTGCGCCACATGGCCCTGGCCGCGGCGCGCGGAGCCGCCGAGGCCGCGCGGGGGCGGGGGGAGATGGAGCCCGCCGTGGCCCTGGCCCGTCGCGCCTGCGAGATCGACCCCGAGGACGAGCCTTCGGTCCGCCGGCTGATGGAACTGCTGGCCGACTCGGGCGATCCGGGCGGCGCCCTTCGGGAGTACGACCGCTTCGCCGCCCGCCTGATGCGCGACCTGGAGGTGGAGCCGGGCCCCGCGACCGAGGCGCTGCGGCGCGCGCTGCGGGTCCGGGCGGAGCCCGCCGCCGCCGTGCCGCCCCCGGCGTGGATCCCGGAGCCGGCCCCGGAGCCCGTCGCCGCGCCGTCTCCCGAATCGGCGGTGCTGTCTCGCGAACCGACGGACGGCGCCGCGCCACCCCCGCCGGCGGGATCCCCCGACGACGCGATACTCGCGCCGGCCGCTGACGTGGCCGTGGGGCTGGCCCCGGCAGCCGGGCCGTCCTGGATCCGCCCGCGCCGGCGGCGGCGCTGGCTGGCCGCCGTGGCCAGCGTGGCGGCCGTTCTCGCCCTGTGGCTGCTGCGTCCGGGCGGGGCCGGGCCGCTGGATGCGGCCACGGTGGGTTCGCGGGTGGCCGTGCTGCCCTTCGCGGCCAGGACAGGCCCGGCAAACGCCTACCTGGGCGAGGGAATGGCCGACCTTCTCTCGTCGCGCCTGGACGGCACCGGCGAGCTGACCACGGTAGATCCGTTCGCCCTGCTCTCGTTTCTGCGCACGTGGGGCGACGACGCAACGGGGCTGGATGCGGGGAGGGCCGCCGCGGAGCGGTTCGGCGCCGGCCGGTTCGTGCTGGGAAGCGTGGTGGAGGCGGGAGGGCGGCTGCACCTGAGCGCGGCATTGTACGCGCCGGATGGACGCAGGCTCGTGCGGGCAGAGGTGCCGGAGCTGCGGGAGGACAGCCTTTTCGCGGGGGTCGACGCGCTTGTCCGCAGCCTCGTGGCGCAGGAAATGGACACACCCCCGGAGCGGATGGACCGCACGGCGGCCCTGACCACCACCTCGCTTCCCGCGCTCAAGGCCTACCTGGGGGGGAACCGTGCGTTCCGCGACGGCGATTTCGCCCGTGCCGCGGAGTGGTTCACCCAGGCGGTCCGGGGCGACAGCACCTTCGCCGTGGCCTGGTACCGGTTGAGCGTGTCGCAGGACTGGGCGGCGGCCGACGGGAGCGCCGCCGCCGCGCGCGCGCTGCGGATGGCAGACCGGCTGCCCCCGGCCGAGCAGCGGCTTCTGCGGGCGCGCGTGGCGTTCCGCACCGGCTCCGCCACCGTGGCCGAGGGGCTGCTGCGGGAGTTGACGGCCACGCGGCCCGACAACATCGAGGCGTGGAACGAGCTGGCCGAGGTGCTTCACCACCGCGCCATGTGGCAGGGGCGCAGCATCGAAGGCGCGCGCGGGGCATGGATGCAGGTGCTGGCGCTGGACCCGCGCAACGTGAGCGCGCGGGTGCACCTGGCGCACGTCGCGTCGCTGCAGGGGCGAGCGGCGGAGGCGAGTTCGCTCGTCCGCGCCATCGCGGAGCTCAGCCCCCGGCACGAGGCACTCACACGGGTGCGGACGATGGCCGCGTTCGGTGAAGGCGACCTCCGGGCGCAGGACGACGCGCTCGCCGCCCTGCGCGCCCAGCGCCCGCGCGACACCAACGACCTGCCTCCATGGGGCGCGGCGTGGCGCACGGCCGACTTCCTTACCGATCCCGGGGCGGGGCTCCGGATCGCCGGGCTGATGGTGGAGCCCGGGCGCGACCGGCAAAGCCGGCTGGTGGGGTTCACCACCCTCGCGCACATGCAGATGGCGCGCGGACGCTGGCGCGATGCCCGCGCCCAGGCCGATTCCGCCGCGCGCATCGATGCGGGGTACGGCGCACGCACCTGGGCGTTTCTGGCCGCCTTTTCTCCCGCCGCGCTGCCACGCGACGAGACCCTGCGTGCCTATCGCCAGCTGGCCGCCACCGCCGTTCCGAGCGCGCAGGGCACCGGCGGCGTGGTCGACGAGGAGCGTGGGCGCTATCCCGCCGCTCGGCACCAATACCTGCTGGGGGTGCTTGCGGTGCGCCTGGGCGACACCGTCGAGGCGCACCGGCGCGCAGCCTCACTGGCCGCGCTCGAAGACACGTCGCGCGCCGGCCGCTTCGCGTACCACCTTCGCCACCAGCTGCACGCCCGGCTGCGAGCGGCCGCGGGCGACGTTCCCGGCGCGCTGGTGCTGGTGCAGCGGGGGTGGCCGCCGCCCGTGCCCTGGCTCTTCGTGAAGGACGATTCCTACAGCACGGTAGCGGAGCGCTACTTCCGGGCGCAGCTCCTTGCCCGGGCCGGCCGCGAATCCGAGGCGCTGGCCTGGTACGGCAGCCTTACGGAAGACATCAGCCGGGGGATCATGTTTCCCGTCGCCGCGCAGATGGAGCAGGCCCGCGTGCTCGGCCGCCTGGGGCGGCGCCGGGAAGCCGCGGAACACACCGCGCGCTTCCGCCACGACTGGCGCGACGCAGATCCCGACGCCCTTGCGCAGCTTCTCCAGCCCGCGCGAGAGGCCGCACCTGCCGAAGCACGCGCCGTGAACCACCCGGTCTTGCCGCAGCGCACCCGCCCCACGGGCAAGTGAACCCGCGGCTGGACTAGCGGAAAGCCCCGACACGGGCTGCTGGCGCGTCCCGTTCGGGGCTTCACCTGCACGCCCAAACTGCCGAAGCGCACGCTGTCATCCCCACGGAGCGGCCCCGGCCAACATGCCGCCACACCGTACTCCGCAGCGACCGAGGGATCCGCCACACACTCCGGGGCGCGCCACAAAGTCCTCCCCACACGAGAACATGCCAGTCCGCGCAGGCGGATTTCGTGTGGTCGTTGCAGCGAATTCAATTCATTCGCCCGACGGAGCCGAGGCCTCGGGGATGACAGCAGTCCCCACCAAGCCGAGGCCTCCACGATCGTGACCGCTGCCGCGCCCGAGCTTCAAAGCGGCCTCGGCTAGATCCTTCGCCCCGCGAGGACCGGTTTGCGGGCCGGTTCGGTGCGCCTGGGGCTCAGGATGACAGGGTGTGGTGCTCGGTGGCGGTGCGGTGGTGCGGCGGAGGGCCGCGGTGCCGAACCTCGCACCGCAGCCCACCGTCCCAACTGTAGTTACCGTCCCGACCGTAGTTACCGTCCCGACCGTAGTGACCGCAGTGACCGCAGTTCAGAACGCCGTGCCGTTGGCGCGCTTGCCGCCGGACGACTGCAGCGTGCTAATGCTCGTGTGCAGCACCCAAGTGCCGGTGGCGCTGGCGTCGGGGCTGCGGTTCATCGACACCCCGTCCGTTCCCGACAGCGACGACGAATAAGTGTAGCTCGCCTTCGTCACCCCCGACCCGTCCTTCAGTATCACCGAATCGCCGCCGTTCGCCAGGTTGAGCTGCGCCGTCGACGCGCCCACCGCGTTCGTCGACCCGGCGGGGATCCCGGACGAGGCGCCGTAGACCACGATCGCCTTCCCCGCCGCCAGCGTGGTGCCGGCCGCGAAGGTGTGGCGCACGCCCGTGGCGTCGGAGATCGTCCACCCCGCGATGCTGATGGACGTGCCGCCCACGTTCACCAGCTCCACGAACTCGCCCGCGACGTTGGAACCGGCTTCGTTCGCCAGGATCTCGTTCAGGATCACCTGTGCCGGCGTGGACGAGACGGTGATGGTGAATGCCGCGTCGCTGGCGTCCGTCACCGTCGCGGACGAGGCGTCGGTTACCCGCACCTTCGCGGCGGTCGTCGCGGTGTTGGGCACCGTCCACGTGTAGCTGCCGGCCGACGCCGCGGTGCTGGACGTGAGGGTCGTCCACGCGGTGCCGTCCAGCGTGTACTCCACCTTGACGTTCGCCACGTTTGCAGCCGTCCAGGTGATGCTCTTGCTGCTGCCGCCCGCGTACGACTCGCCCCCGTTGGGCGCCGTCACCGTCACCGAGGGCGTGGTGCCGCCGCCGGAGCCGAACGTGTAGCGGCTCAGGACGGGGTAGTGGTCGCTGGTGGTGTTGGCGTAGTCCGCCACGTAGGTATCCACGCGGTACACCTCGGCCGAGCTGGACACGTAGGCCGCCGTGAACTCGTTGGTGTTCAGGTGATGGTCGATCATGTCGCTGTAGCTGACGGTCGACGAGCTTCCGGCCAGCGAAAGCGCCCGCGTGGGGAACGCGTAGTCCGCCCCATCGTCAACGAAGTTCTGGTACGGCGACGGCTTGCCCGCGGTGATGGAGGTGTCGACGTCGTCGTTCCAGTCGCCCACCACGATCACCTTCTGCGTGGGATACGTGGTGTCCAGATACGACTTGAGCGCGTTGCTGGCGTTCAGGCGCTTCTGCCAGCTGGCGTCGTCGTTGAAGGCCTTGGCGTGCAGGACGATGACCACGATGTCCTCGGTGACGCCGTTCAGCGTGACGCGCAGCTTCACCTCCAGCGGCGGCCGGCCCGCGAAGTCGGCGTCGTACGCCGTGAGGATGATCTTTGCGCCCAGCAGCGTGGCGATGCTGCTCTTGTACAGGATGCCCACCTTCTGCTCGGTCGAACCGTAGTAGGTGGACCCGCTGGTGACGTGCGACTCGCTGGCCAGGAAGCCCGTGTAGCCGGTCAGCTGCGACTCCAGGCTGTTCCACGCGGCCTGGTCCACGATTTCGGCCACGCCCCAGATGTCGGCGTCTGTGCCGCCGATGATGTCGCGCGAGTTGCTGGCCTGCAGCGTCTCATTCGCGGGTCCGTTGGTGGTGCTCCCGAACCACTCGATGTTCCAGCTGGCGACGTCCAGCGTGGAGGCGGTGCCCTTGGCCGGCACCGTGGCCAGCTGCGGACCGCCCTCGGGGGCGATGCGGCCGGTGGCCATTGGCGTGTCGCACGCGCCGAGGCCAAGGGAGAACAGGCCGCCCAGCAGGACGGCGCGGAACGATCGGAAACGGGCCATGAACACCTCTCGTACGCGGCGGGAGTGAGCGCAAATGGCCATGGCTGCCGGGGGCCTGAGCGGCGCGGCAGTGGCCAACTGAACGATTCCGAGATGGCGGATAAGGTACGACGGAGTGGCTGCTTCGGGAAGTGCCCCGTGTCGGGTTCCGGTCACGGTTCCGTGCTTGCGGAGAAACGAGACGAATGACATCCGCGGGGGAAGCGTGTGGCAAGCCGCGTCCGCGCCGCGCTATATTCCGGCCGTTGATCGACTCGCCCAAACGATGGGAATCGTGCCTTGAAGCTTTCCCGCCACGCCGCCATCCTGGAACTGGTGCGCACCCACCGCGTTCCCTCGCACGAGGCGCTTCGCGAGCTGCTGGCCGCGCGCGGCATCGAGGTGGCGCAGGCCACGCTTTCGCGCGACATCCGCCACCTGGGGCTGATCAAGGCGCCCGACGACCAGGGCGGCAGCGCCTACGTGGTGCCCGTCGGGGGGGCGGACGTGACGCCCACGCTCAGCCGGCTGCTGCCTGCGCTGTACGTGGGTGCGGATGGTGTCGGAAACCTGCTGGTGCTGAAGACGCTGGTGGGGGGCGCGCAGCCCATCGCGGTGGCGATCGACAGTGCGGGGTGGCCAGAGATCGTGGGAACCATCGGCGGCGACGACACGATCCTGATCGTGCTGCGCAGCCCCGACCACCGCGAAACGGTCGTCTCGCGCATCGAGGCCATCGCCGACCGCCGCGGGGACGGGGATCGGTAAAAGCCGGGCCGGGAACCAGGGGCACGATGGGATCAGGCTTGGCACCGCAACCGTCGCCATACCCTGTCATCCTGAGCCCCATGCGCACTGAACCGGCCCGCAAACCGGTCCTCGCGGGGCGAAGGATCTAGCCGACGGCGCCTTGAAGCTCGGGCGCGGCAGCGGTCACAGTGCAGAGGCCTCGGCTCCGTCGGGCGAATGAATTCGCTGCAACGACCACACGAAGTCTGCCTTCGCAGACTGGCTTGCAATGGTCCGAGTTCGGACGTGTGGCGCGACCGGGGCCAGGTTCAGTTCTCCCCCTCTCCCGCTTGCGGGAGAGGGGGCCGGGGGGAGAGGGCAGCCGAGGCATGCGCCGGAGCCCGTCGAAACGCCCCGGCGCTGGACAGGGTCCCAGCCGAGGCGCGCAGCGATCATGATCCCGGCGCCCCGGCTTGCACGGGCAAATGAATTCGCTGTAACAACCACACGAAGTCCGCCTTCGCGGACTGGCTTGTTCTCGTGTGAGGAACCCCATGTCGCGCGCCCGGAGTGTGTGGCGGATCCCTCAGTCGCTGCGAAGTACGGTGGGGCGGCAGGGTTGCTCGGGGGCGCTCCATCGGGATGACATCCCACGCTCCGGCAGGTGTGGTGTAGGTGCAGGTGAAGCCCCGAACGGGACGCGCCGGCGGTCCGTGTCGGGGCTTTCCGTTGTTTCAGCCGCGGTTCACCCACTCCCAAGTCGGTGGGCGGCGCTGCTTACCGGGCCGCGACCTGCGCGGCCTGCTGAAGGCGGAAGCGGCCGTTCTCGATGCGCACCAGCGCCACCGGCTTGCCCACCGGGTCGCCGTTGGCGTCGAACGCCACCGGGCCGGCCACCCCGTCGTACCGCGCCGAGCCGCCCTCGCGCCCCACGCCCGCCAGGTAGTCGCGAACCCCCTCGCGGGTGGCCCGGCCCTCGCGCAGCGCCCGCGCAATCAGCTGCACCGCGTCGTACGAGGTGGCGGCCGACGAATCGGGCTCGCGCTTGTACGCGGCCCGGAACGCCTCGGCGAAGGTCCGCGCCCGCGGCGACATCTCGGGGTGGTACAGCACGCCGACGAGTGTGCCGTTGTACCGCTCGCCCATCTCCGCCAGCGGCTCCAGTCCGTCCCCACCGATGAAGCGCGGCATCCACTCCAGTTGGTGCGCCTGCTGGATGAGCGTGGCCGCGCCCGTTTCCAGCCCGGCTACCAGCACCACCTCGGCGCCGCGCGCCTTGAGCGCGCGGATGTACGGGGTGAAGTCCTTCATGTCTTCCAGGTACGGAAAGCGGCCCACCAGCGTCACCCCCGTGTTCTCCAGCGCCTGCCCGAACACCTCCGCCAGGCTCTGCCCGTAGTCGTCGTTGGCGTACAGGATGGCCACGCGCCTGCCCGCGCCCGCCGCCGACCGCGCCAACTCCGCCGCGTTGGCCGAATCGCTCGACGCCACGCGGAAGATCCACTCGCCCAGCCCCGCGATTTCGGTGCTGGTGGCGCTGGTGCCCACCGCTACCAGTCCGCGCTGGTAGACGGTCGCGGCATCCATCAGCGGACCGGAGGTGGCGTGGCCCACCACGGCGAGCACCGCGGGGTTGTCGTAGAATTGCTCGGCCACCGCGATGGCCGCCGTGTCGTCGGACTTGTCATCCAAAGCCCACAGCTTCAGGCTGTCGCCATCGATGCCGCCCGCCGCGTTGATCTGGTCCACGGCCAGTTGCGCGCCTAGCCGCGAGTTCTGGCCGAACGACCGCTCCAGGGGCGCGGCCAGGCCCAGCAAGTACGTGTCGCCGCCGCCGGGGCCCGAGCAGCCGGACAGCACGGCCGCCACCGCGAGGGGCGCCAGCACAAAACGATGTGATCGCATGGAATGAACAACGGGGTACGCAGGGGGGACGAACGGAGATTTCGATCCTACAAAGATTCCGTATATTCAGCCCGTGTCAAGCGGGATTCTGTTCCCGCCAACAGCCGTGTGTGGCAATGCATTGGCACAGCGTGAGGCGTGTGATGGCGCGAGGGTGAAAAGCGCGGAATACGCCATCGCACGAATCCGCCGATGATGCCGTAACGCGGAGGGGGAGCCCGGGTTCCGGGCTCCCCCTCCTTTCCCTCGATCAGAAGCAGATCAGAACTCGTACTTGACCCGGGCGATCAGCATGCGGCCCAGCGAGGGCGAGCCGGGGAACGGCCGGTATCCCTCGTCGAGCAGGTTGTTGACCAGCAGGTTCACCGTGGCGCCCTGCACCATGGGCAGCCGGTAGCCCACGTTCAGGTCGAACAGCGTGTACGCGTCCACGCAGCCTTCCTGCAGGGGGTTCACGGGGTCACCGGGCTTGTTGAGGCACGCGGTGCCCACGTACACGCCCGAGTTCACCGGGAACTCGTCGTTGTAGCGCATGCGGATCTCGCCGAACAAGCCGGTGTCGTCGTTGTCGTAGTCCAGCGCCAGGCCGCCCTTGAATCGCGGCGCGTTCAGCGTCACCACGCCGGCGTTCTGCGTGTTCCACACGTTCTCGTTCACCCAGGAAACAGAGCCCGTGAGCTCGAACTCGTTGCCCAGCAGCGCGGTGGCAGAGATGTCGGTGCCCCACAGGTCGATGTTCTCGTCCACGTTCACGTACGTCACCAACGCCTGGGCGCTCCGTGCGTCCACGTCGGGCGAGGAGATGACGCCCAGCGGCACCTGCGCCAGCCCGGGCACCAGCTGCTGCGCAAGCGCGCTGGCCTGCGCCTGCGAGTAGCCGAGGTCGGCCATGAACCGCGGGACCAGGTACGCGCCCAGTTGCTGCGGGTTCAAAAGGACGAGCGGCGTCTGAATGGTCAGCGGCGTCACGAGGTCTTCCTTGCGGCTCCACCACACGTCGGCCGCGAGCAGCAGGCGGTCCCCGAGCAGCCCCGTGTAGCCCACCTCCAGCGTGGTGCTGGGCGACTCGCGGATGGGCTCGATGCGGTCCAGCTCCAGCGTGGAAAGCGGGGCCGTCTGGCGTGTGACAAGGTCCAGGTAGTTGAGCCCCACTTGCGCGTTGCTGGGCTGCAGCCCGGACAGGTACGTCACCAGTGGCTGCGGCAGCGGGGTTCCCGCCGCGGCCGCCTGCTGCGCCACCACGAGCACCGCCGCCCGGAAGAACGTGGGCGACACGGCGGTGGCGGGCAGCAGCTGCCCCGGGTTTGCCGTGTTGAAGGGCGAGCGGACCTGGTATGCGCCGTTCGCGTCGCGGAAGCTGAAGCCCTCGGAGCCGGTGCCCTGAATGCGAAGGCTGTAGCCCAGCCGCCGCAGCGCCGTAGTTCCCGCGTCCGTTCCGGGCAGCGCCGACCCCAGGTCCAGGAACTGGTTGAGCGAGCTGGGCGTGCTGAAGGCGCGGTTGTAGCTCAGCCGCAGCGCCTGTCCGTCGCGCGGTTTGAACACCAGCGCGGCGCGAGGCGAGAACACCGCGTCGGGCAGGGCGGAGTGCGTGTCGACGCGGCCCGCCAGCACCAGGTCCAGCCGGGGGGTAAGCTCCGTCTCCGACTGCAGGTACGCGCCCAGCTCGGTGGTCTGGTCGTCGTCTTCGTACCACCCGTTGATGGTGCTGTCCGTCACCGGGTTGGTGTGCAGGTAGTCGGCGCCGTAGGTAAAGTTCTGGCGTCCGTTCCCCATGCTGAAGCCGTGCTGCAGCTGCCCCACCAGCAGCCGCGACTTGTCGGAGATGGGCGCGCCGTTGCGAAGCAGGTACGTGTCGCCGGCGTTGCTCTGGTTCAGGTAGACCTGCGCGAACAGCCGGTTCCAGGTGGTGCGCGCCTGGTAGTAGCTGCTGCGCCAGCCCTCGACCTGCGCGGCGCCCAGGCCGGTGAGCTCGATGCCGCTGGCGGCGTCGCTGGAGCCGGCGGAAAGCACGGCGGTCATCGACGGCGTCACCCGCCAGTCCAGCCGTGCCTCGCCGCTGTACCGCTCGATGCCGAAGTCGCGCGAGCCGATGCGGGTGATGCGCTGGTCCGCCTCGGCCTGGCCGATGCCCGACGCCCGCATCAGGTCGTTGCGGTAGAAGGGCAGGTCGCTGGCGAACTTCTGCTGCTCGGCCGTTTCGGCGGGGTCGATGAACCGCCACTCCTCGGCCTGCAGGTACTGGCCGCTGACCTTGAAGCCGATGTCGTCGGTCAGCAGGTGCGCCGTGCGGAATTCGCCCTGCCGCAGCTCCTGGCTGCCGCCGCTGAAGGCGACCGTGGTTCCCTGCTCGTCCAGCGGGCTCTTGGTGATGATGTGCAGGATGCCATTGGCCGTGTTGGGCCCATACAGCGCCGCGCCCGGCCCCAGCACCACTTCCATCCGCGCCACGTCCTCGTTGGTGCTGGGAATGAAGTGCAGGTAGTTCACGCGCAGGCTGGGCACACCCGCGATGCGGTTGTCGGTCAGCGCGTGAAGCGAGCCGCTGAAGATGTTGTTGAAGCCGCGCGCCACGATGTTGGTGGACTGCAGCCCTGTCTGCGCCACGTCCACGCCGGGCACGTCGCGCAAGTGGTCGATCAGCGTGACCGCCGGCCGGTCCTCGATTTCCTGCGCGGTCACCACCTCCACCCGCGACGGCGCTTCCACCGCCTTCTCGGGCCGCTTGGAGGCCGAGACCACCACCGGGTCCAGCCGCACGTTTCCGAACGCGAGCTGCGCGTCCACGCGCGAGGTGCGTCCCGCCGTCACCTCCACGTCCAGGCGGCGGACGGGAACGTCGGTGCCGGAAAGGACCAGCGCGTAGTTGCCGGGAGCCAAGTCGCGAAGGGTGTAGGTGCCGTTCTCCGCGGTGACGGCGCTGGCGGCCACGCGCCCGCTGGTGGAGACGGCTTCTACACGGATGCCGCGAAGTGGCGTGGAGGTGGCCACGTCGCGCACGGTGCCGCTTACGCTGCCGTTCTGCGCATACGCGGGAAGGGCGGACGAAAACAGCAGGGCGACCAGAAACAGCAGGGTACGTCCGGCGGTAAGCCGCATGCGTTCCTCACGGAGCAGGGTGGATTGTGCCGGCGCGGGGCCGGCGGTGCTTTTTCGCCGCGCGTGCATCCCCGCGGGCGCGGGGCGATGGAAACGGACGACGCGTGCCGGGGCGATGGGGACGGGACGTGTTCACGATACGCCGTGCACCGTCCATCGAGCAAGGGTTTCGGGAGCGGTCGTCATTCTGGCATGACGGCAACCACGGTAACGAAGGTCACTCCGGAAACGTCGTGAAACGCCGAGCCCCGCCGTGGGGCGGGGCTCGGAAAGGTTCCAGCCGTGTGGCCGTGCGTCAGGCCGGCGGGGCGGCGCGGGCCTCGCGCTCCTGGCGAAGGGCGTCCACCTCTTCGGGCGTCCACTCGTTGAGGCGGTCGGTCTCGCCGCGGATCTCCGAGTAGGGAGAGCGCGACACCTCCACGCGGCGCTCGCGCGCGGCAAAGGCGGCGCCCCGGGCCTCGTCCCACCGCCCCTCGTCGACGTAGGCGTTGATCAACGCCTCGTACAGCAGCGGGTGCGGATACGTCCGCAGCAACTCGCGAAGCCGCGGGATGGCGGCGACGCGGGCGGACCGGTTGGTGAGGTCCATGTCCATCACCTCCTGCGCCACGTCCTCCCGCCGGCGCAGAAGCTCCTGCAGCTCGCGCGGATACGTCTTCTGGTCGTGCTCGCCCAGCGCGCGGGGCGTGGGCTCGTCTCCGCCAAAGATGGAGTGGAGGATGGACACGTGCAGCGGAAGGTCGCCGTTTTCGTTGACGGCCTCCGACATGCGCTTCTTCAGCCAGTACCGGATACCCATGGGCGTGCGTCGTGGGCGAGCGTTGGTTTGGTCGGCGTGCAGTCAGGCGCACTCAGGCAAGAGATGCGCCGAACGGCGGGTAACTACGGTCACTACGGTCACTGCCATGCCTGCCCCGAGCCCCTGCTCGCCCAGGTCGTGACCGTTTCGACCGTAGTTACCGTCGTGACCGAAGTTTACTCCATCTCCACCTGCCGCACGTCCAGGATCTCCGGCAGGGCCGTCAGCCGGTCCACCACTTCGGCGGGGATGCGGCTGTCCACCGAGACCGCGGCCAGCGCCTCGCCACCGACGGAAAGGCGCGCCTGGTGGTACTCGGCGATGTTCACGCCCGCCTCGCCCAACAGCGTGCCCACCCGCCCGATCACGCCGGGAACGTCGCGGTTGCGGATGACCATCATCACGCCGCGCGGCGCTACGTCCACGCGAAACGCGCCGATGCGCACGATGCGCCCGTGCGTCTCGCCCAGCAGCGCGCCGCCCACGCGGATGCTGCGCTCGCCACCCTCCAGCCGCAGCTCGATCTCCTCGCCCAGCTCGCCGCGGCCGCCTACCATGGTCGTCGCCGTCTCGATCCCCCGCTCGGCGGCCACGTGCTGCGCGTTGACCAGGTTGATGGCCCGGTGCTCCACCACGTCGCGCAGCGCGCCCTGCAGCGCGGAAAGCAGGAGCGGCCGCGGCGCGTGCTCGCGCGGGCCGGTGTACCGCACCTCCAGCGAGTTGAGCGCGCCCGGCACCAGCGCCCGCCCCAGCCGCCCCAGCCGGTCCGCCAGCGCCAGCAGGGGGCGCAGCTCGCGGGTGGCGGCGCCGCCCACCCCCGAGGCGTTCATCGCGGCGCTCAGGTCGCCCGTCACCAGGGCGTCGCGCACGGCCTCGCACGCTTCCACGGCCACGTTGCGCTGGGCGTCGCGCGTGGACGCGCCCAGGTGCGGCGTCAGCAGCAGGTTGGGGGCGCTGCGGAGGGGATGGTCCGCGGGGAGCGGCTCCACGTCGAAGGCATCCACCGCCGCCCCGGCCAGGCGCCCCGCGTGCAGCGCTTCGGCCAGCGCGTCTTCCGCGACGATACCGCCGCGGGCCAGGTTGAGCACGTAGGCATCGCGCCCCAGCCGGGCCAGCTCCGACGCGCCGATCATCCCCGTCGTCTCGCCGGTCAGCGGCACGTGCAGCGTCACCACGTCGGCCCGCTCCAGCGCGTCGTTCAGCCGCTCCACCCGCTCCACGTCCAGCTCCTCGAAGCGGCTCTGGCCCACGTACGGGTCGTAGCCGATCACCGTCATGCCGAACGCCCGCGCTCGGCGCGCCATCTCGCTTCCGATGCGCCCAAGGCCCACGATGGCCATCGTCTTTCCGCGCAGCTCCACCCCGCCCAGCTTGGACCGGTCCCAGCGGCCCTGGCGCATGGATTCCGACGCCTGGGGGATGTTGCGCGCCAGGCCGATCAGCACCCCGAACGCCAGCTCGGCCACGGACACGGTGTTGCCGCCGGGCGCGTTGATGACGGCCACGCCCAGTTCCGTGGCCGTGCGCAGGTCCACGTTGTCCACGCCCACGCCGGCGCGCCCGATCACCCGCAGGCGGTCGCCCGCCTGCAGCAGCTCGCGGGTGACGCGGGTGGCGCTGCGGCCCACGAACGCGTCGTACTCGCCGATCTCCGCCAGCACCTCGGCGGCGGGTCGGGTGGGCTTTTCCACCACCTCGATGTCGGGATGCGCGCGCAGGAGGGCGACGCCCTCGGGATCGATCTCGTCCGTCACCAGGACGCGAAAACGCCGGTCCGTCATCCCAGCACCTCCTCCAGCACCGCCAGCAGCGCGTCGAGCTCGTCCATCGTGTGATCCCCCATGTGGCCGATCCGGAACGTCAGGTCCTTCAGCTTGCCGTATCCCGTGCCCAGCGTCCATCCGCGCGCCGTCATCTCCGAGCAGATGCGCGAGGCGGGCACGCCATCGTCCACGCGGATGGTGGTGACGGTGGGGGAGCGCTGCCCCTCGGCGGCGTACAGCGACAGGCCGGGGCGGCTCCGGGCCCACTCCCACGTGCGCTCGGCCATCCGCCAGTGCCGCAGCGCCCGCGCCTCCACGCCCTCGGCGCCGATGCGGCGGCACTGCTCGGCGAGCGCGTACATCAGCGAGACGGCCGGCGTGTTGGGCGTCTGGTGCTTGCGCCAGTAGACATCGTACTCCAGCAGGTCGAAGTACTGGCCGCGGCCGGGGATCGTCGCCGCCCGCGCCATCATCCGCTCCGACGCCGTGCCGAACGCCAGCCCCGGCGGCAGCGCCATCGCCTTCTGCGAGCCGGTGAGCAGGAAGTCGAGCCCCCACGCCTCGGCCTGCACCAGCATCCCGCCCACGGTGGTGACGCCGTCGACGAGCAGCAGGATCTCCTCGCCCGTCTCCGCCTCCGCCCGGCGTACGGCCTCGGCGATTTCGGTCAGCGGGTTCAGGACGCCCGTGGACGTCTCGGAGTGCACCACGGTGACCGCGTCGAAGCCACCCGCGCGCAGGCGCTGGTAGACCTCGTCCGGCTGATTCGCCTCGCCCAGAGTCACTTCGTACCGCTCGCCCTCGCGGCCGCAGTCCGTGACCAGCGCGGCGAATCGCTCGCTGAACGCGCCGTTGACCAGCGACAGGGCACGCCTACGCACGCCGTTCCGCACGGCGCCCTCCATCAGCCCCGTCGCGGACGAACTGGCGACGTACACCGGGCGGTGGGTGCGGAAGAGGGAGCGCAGGACGGGGTCGCACGCCTCCAGCAGCGACGACATCTCGTCGCCGCGATGGCCGATCAGCGGCCGCGTCATGGCCGCGAGCACGTCGGGATGCACCTCGGTGGGGCCGGGGAGGAAGAACCGGCCGAACCCGCTTTGGGCGGGGGACTGCGATGTATCGGTCACTTCGGCGATGCGTTCGGTGGATAGGGCGATTGCGGGTTGGGTGCGTTTCGAGGACGGACGTGCAGTCCCCGGCTGCCCTCTCCCCCCGGCCCCCTCTCCCGCAAGCGGAAGAGGGGGAGAACTTCACACCGGATCGGCTGGGTTTGGCGCATGCCTCGGTGCCCCCCATCCCCAGCCCTTCCCCCGCAAACTGCGCGGGGGAAGGGAGCCAGTGCCGTGCGCTTCGGATTTGGCGGTGGCGTCACCACGGCCTGTCATCCTGAGGCCCAGGCGCGCCGTGCTCGCCCGTAGCACACCCTTTGCGGGCCGAAGGAACTAGCCAGGCGCCACTTCTCAACTTGGGCGCGACAGCGGCACGGATCCTTGAATCGCCGGGGTGGCCCCTCCCCCGGCCCCTCCCCCGGCAAACTGCGCCGGGAGAGGGGAGAACTTCGACCGCGGGGAGCCAGCCCGGTGCGCTGCGGTTGCTCCGGTGCACTCCCTGGCCGCCCCCCATCCCCAGCCCTTCCCCCGCAAACTGCGCGGGGGAAGGGAGCCAGCCCGGTGCGCCTCGGACGGCTTGGCGCACTCGACCGCGCGTGCAGTCCGCGAAGGCGGACTTTGGGCCTTTGTTGCCGCGACGTAACCGTTCAGGTGGCAGCAGCCAGGAGCTTGGGTGCAGCGTTGCCGGAGCGCAGGGCGGCGATGGAAAGAGCAATGAAGTCGAGCGGGTGCACCTTCTGCTGCTGGCAGGTGG